>JAICLN010000226.1 GCA_025925615.1 Actinomycetospora sp.
CAGCCGCCCGGAGACGGTGGTGATCGCGCCCTTCCCGAACTGGGCGATCTTGCCGCGCACCACGAGGTCGGTGTGCAGGTCGAGGGTCGCGGCGCCGTCCCCGGCGGAACTCACGGTCAGGGTCACGTCGGCCTCGGCGTCCCCGTTGCCGTGGCTGTCGGCGCCACGGGCCGAGAGGCGCAGCCGGCGCTGGTCGGGCTCGACCTCGGTGAAGCGGATCCGCCCGGCGTAGGCGGCCTTGATCGGGCCGACCTTGAACGACACCCGCCCGAGGTAGGCGTCGTCGTCCTGGCCGTCGAGGACGGCGCCGGGCAGGCAGCCGGCGACGCGTTCCACGTCGTTGACCAGCGCGAAGACCGCGTCGGGGTCGGCGGGGACGTCGAGGTGGTTCTCGAGGATCACGGTGCGGCCTCCTGCGTGCTGGATCCGGGGGAGCCCCGTCGTCGGGCGGCGGTGTCGGCGACCGCGTCGACGATGTTCTGGTAGCCCGTGCAGCGGCAGAGGTTGGCCGAGACCGCCTCGCGGACCTCGTCGCGCCCGGCGTCCGGCTCCTGGAGCAGGAAGCCCTCGGCGAGCATGAGGAACCCAGCGGTGCAGAAGCCGCACTGCAGACCGTGGTGGGCGCGGAAAGCCTGCTGGAGGTCGGTCAGCTCGGCGCCCTCCCCGAGGGACTCCACGGTGCGGACCTCGGCGTCCTCGGCCTGCACGGCGAACACCAGACACGAGCGGACCGGCTCGCCGTCGACCAGGACCGTGCAGGCCCCGCACACGCCGTGCTCGCAGCCGACGTGGGTGCCGGTGAGCCCGAGCTCGTGGCGCAGGACGTCGGAGAGGATCTGCCGGGGTTCGAGCAGCAGCTCGTGCTCGGTGCCGTTGACCGCGAGCACGACCAGCTGCCGTTCGCTCGTCATGCGGTCGCCTCCTCGCGGGACGTGGCCGCGTCGTCGAGCGCGGCGAGCACGGTCTGGGGGTGGACGGGGGTGTCGTCGAGCTCCACGCCGGTGTGGCGCAAGGCGTCGTTCACCGCGTTGAGCACCGTGGCGGGCGCGCCGATGGTGCCGCCCTCGCCCGCGCCCTTCGCCCCGTTCTCGGTGGTGGCGCACGGGGTCTCGAGGTGGTCCACCGAGATGTCGGGGACCTCGGTGGCGGTGGGGACCAGGTAGTCGATGAAGCTCGCCGCCGAGGGCTCGCCGTTGTCGGCGTAGGTGACCTGCTCGTACAGCGCCCCGGCGATGCCCTGCGCGATGCCGCCGCGCGCCTGGCCCTCGACGACCTGCGGGTGGATGACCACGCCGCAGTCCTCGACGCAGGCGTAGCGCAGGAACTCCACCCGCCCGGTGCCGGGATCGAGCTCGACGACGGCGGCGTGGGTCGCGTTGGAGAAGGTGCCGTCGCCGGGCACGTCGAAGCTCGCGGTGGCGGACAACGTCGGCTCGACCTCCTTGGGCAGCAGGTGCGCGCGCAGGTAGGCGACGTCGGCGATGTCGGCGAAGGAGATCCGCTGGGTCGGGTCGTCGAGCTGGACGACCCCGCCCTCGCCGTCGAGCGCGACGTTCTCCGGGCGGGTCTCGAGCAGGTGCGCCGCGATCCGGCACAGCAGCTCGCCGAGCCGGCCCGCGGCCAGCGAGACCGCGGAGCCGCCGATGGTCGCCGAGCGGGAGGCGAAGGTGCCCCAGCCGTAGGCGATGCGTTCGGTGTCGCCCTGGCGCAGCTTGACCTGTGCGATGTCGATGCCGAGCTTCTCGGCCACGATCTGGGCCAGGGTCGTCTCGTGGGACTGGCCGTGGTTCATCGTCCCGCTCGTGACCACGACCGCCCCGGTGGTGTCCATCCGGATCTCGGAGATGTCGAACCCGGGGACGACCTGCATCTTGCGCTTGGCGAAGGCCTCGGACCCGTAGCCGGTGCGCTCGGAGAAGCAGCAGTACCCGATGCCGACGAACCGGCCCTCGCCGAGTGCGCGCTCGCGCAACGCGGTCCAGCCCTCGTCGCGCATGATCGTCTCGGCCAGCTCGAGGGACTCGAGGTACGAGCCGGGGTCGTAGGTGACGGCGTTGATCCCGGTCCAGGGGAACTCGGTGATCACGTTGCGGCGGCGGATCTCGACGGGGTCGAGGTCCAGCAGGCGGGCGGCGTGCTCCATGACCCGCTCGATGGCCAGCACGTACTGCGGGCGGCTGACCCCGCGGTAGGGCGCGGAGGGGGCCTTGTTCGTGGTCAGCGCCCGGGCCCGGACGCGGTAGGCCGGGACGCGGTAGACCGAGGGCATCTCCGCCGCGGCCATCAGGGGCTCGATGCCGGCGGTGAAGGGGTAGCAGGAGTAGGCGCCCATGTCGCAGGCGATGTCGACGTCCAGCGCGGTGATGTGCCCGTCGGTGTCGAAGGCGGCCCGGGAGCGGTAGCGCTGCTCGCGGGCCAGGAACCCGGCGGTCAGGGCCTCGCGGCGGTCCTCGATCCACTTCACCGGCGCGTCGAGGCGGCGGGCGAGCGCGGCGACGGCGATCTCCTCCCGGCCGACCACGCATTTCTGGCCGAAGCCGCCGCCCATGTCCGGGACGGTGACCCGCACGGTCCGCTCCGGCACCCGCATGCTGTGGGCGATGACGGTGCGGACCTGGTGGGGGACCTGGGTGCAGATCTGGACGTGGAGCTGGTCGTCGTGGTCGTCCCAGGCCGCGACCACCCCCCGGGTCTCCAGGGGCAGCGCGTTCTGTCTCGCGCTGTGGGTCACGAGGTCGACGACGATGCCGTCGGCCGCCGCCGCGGCGAAGGCCTCGTCGACGCCGGGGGTGTCGAACATCGTCACGTCGAGGAGCACGTTGCCGGGGGCCTCGTCGTGCACTGCGGGAGCGTCCGCGGCGAGGGCGGTCTGTTCGGAGACCACGGCGGGCAACGGATCGGTGCTCACGACGGTGGCTTCGATGCCGTCCTCGACGGCGTACGGGTCGCGGGCGACGACGACGGCGACCGGCTCTCCGACGAAACGGATCTTGTCGCGGGCCAGGACAGGCATCGTCGTCGGGGTGAACTCCTCGGGCGGTCGGTCGAGCAGCGCGACGACATCGCCGAGGTCGAGGTCGGCGGCGTCGAAGGCGGCCACCACCCCGGGGACCGCGCGGGTGGCCTCGAGGTCGACCCCGGTCAGGTGGGCGTGTGCGACGGTCGCGCGCACGAACCCGGCGTGGAGCATCCCGGTCAGGTGGACGTCGTCGACGAAGCGGCCGCGGCCGGAGAGCAGCCGCGGGTCCTCCCGGCGCGGGACCGACGCCCCCACCCAGCGGCCCCGGCCGCCGTCGAACCGGGCGTCGCGGGCCGGCTCGCCGCTCATCGGTCGTCCCCGTGTCCCCATGCCTCGGTCAGGGCCCGCGTGACGAGCGTCCGGGTGAGCCGGCGCCGGTAGCGGGCGGTCGCCGCCGGGTCCTCCGGCGGGTCGATCGCCTCCGCGGCGGCCGCGGCGGCGTCGGCGAACAGGGCGGGGCCCGGCACCCCGCCGGCCAGGACCTCCTCGGCCTCCGGGACGCGGACCGGGGTCGGGGCGATCCCGCCGAGGACCACCCGCCCGCCGGCCAGGTGCGGCCCGGAGCCGTTCGAGCGGGCGGGATCGCCCTCGAGGCTGACGGCGGTGTCGACGAGGGCGAAGTCGCCGTGGCGGCGGGCGAACTCGGTGAGCGCCGCCCGCGGCGAGGGCCGTGTGAACCGGATCGCCACCACGACCTCGTCGGGCCCGACCGCCGTCGCGTAGAAGCCGTGGAACATCTCGGCAGCGGGGATCTCCCGGGTGCTGTCGGGGCCCTCGGCGATGATCACCGCGTCGAGCAGCACCGCGAGCAGGCACCACTCGGCGGTGGCGTCGCCGTGCACGAGGCTGCCGCCGACGGTGCCCCGGGAGCGGATCGGGAGGTGACCGACCCACCGCATCGCCCGGCAGATCACCCCGAACCCGGGCCCGAGCTCGGCCCGGCTGGTCTCCACCACACGGTGGGTGGTGAGCGCCCCCAGGGTCAGCGCCCCGTCGTCGTCGTGGCCGATGCCCGTCATCGCCGGGAACCGGCGCAGCGGCCCGAGGTCGATCAGCACCGACGGCCGGGCGAGCCGGAAGTTCATCATCGGCACGAGGCTCTGCCCGCCCGCGACGAGCTTCGGGTCCTCGCCCGCCGCGTCGAGCTCACCGAGCATGCCGATCGCGTCGGCGACGTCGTGCGCCCGGTGGTAGCGGAACGTGGCGGGCTTCACCGGTGACCTCCGTCGTGGGTCGTGGGTCGTGGGCGCGGTCACGCCGTGGTCGGCGTCCTCGAGCCCCCGGTGGGGGCTTCGGTGGTGATGTGGTCGAGCTCGCGGCCGGTGGTCTCCGGCGCGGCGACGGCCATGAAGATCGCCGCGCCGATCACGAGGACGGCCAGGACGCCGAACGTGAGGGGCAGGCCGAGGACCGGCCAGAGCACGCTGCCGAACAGCAGCGGGGCGAACCCGGTCACCGCCCGGCTCGACGAGGACGCCCACCCGAAGCCCGAGGCGCGCAGTTCGGTGGGGTAGAGCTCGGACACGTAGGCGTACATCACCGGGATCGCGACCAGCGAGCACAGCCCGAAGGCGCCGATCGCGACGACCGCTCCGGTCGGGGAGCCGAGCACCAGCGCGAAGACCACGAGGACGACCGCCGAGAGCGGCCCCGCCACCCCGATGATCCACTTGCGGCCGACCCGCTCGACCAGCAGGACCGCCACCACGACGCCGACGATCCCGAGGGCGTTCATCAGCGTGGTCGAGGCGAACGCGGCGATCTCGCCGAAGCCCTGCGCCTTGAGGATGGACGGCATCCAGCTCAGCGCGGCGTAGTAGACCAGCAGCACGCTGATGAACAGCGACCACGCCACCCCGGTGATCTTCGGGTTGAACGCCCAGACCCGTCGCAGCTGGTCGACCGCCGCGGCGAGCGCGCCACCGCGGACGTCCTCGACGACCGGGGCCGGGATGGCATACGGCTCGGCCGGTGCGCCGGTGCGGGCCACCATGTCGTCGATGACCGCCCGGGCCTCGGTCTCCCGCCCCTTGCGGGTCAGGTACAGCGGCGACTCGGGCACCGAACGCCGGGCCCAGAACAGCAGGATCGCCGGCAGGATCATCAGCACCAGCATCCAGCGCCAGTTCCCGGCGACGGGCACCAGCAGCGTCGCCGACACCCCGGCCAGGGTGGTTCCGACCGGCCACCAGCCGTCCATCGCCGAGAGCACCCGTCCCCGTTGGCGGCGTGGGCAGAACTCGCTGACGATCGCGTAGTCCACCGGGATGCAGCCGCCGAGGCCCACGCCGGCCAGGAAGCGCAGCGCGAGGAAGACCCAGATGGTGGGGGAGAGCGCTCCGAGCACGGAGAACAGCGCGAAGACGAGCAGGGTCACCCCGAAGGCCTTCTTGCGCCCGATGCGGTCGGCCACGGTGCCCCAGGCGAAGGCCCCGACCGCCATGCCGACCAGGTTCGCGGTGGCGACCAGGCCCTTCTCGCCGGCCGACAGCCCGAAGTCGGTGCCGACGAGCGGGGTGAGGAAGCCGTTCAGTGCGACGTCCCAGGCGTCGAACATGTACCCGAGCCCGCCGACGATGAAGATCTTCCCTTGGACGCTCCAGCGCCAGGGCAGGTCCTGGACGATCTGGTCTCCGGTTCGCATGGACGGCTCCCGATGGGTGGATGGGACCGCGCGAGGCGGGCGTCGTGCCCTGCGTCACGCTGCCCACAATCCGAGCACGTACTATCCGAGGACGCAATAGCTCCGTGTGGCCCAACCCACGGGTGTGGTCGGACGAGGAGTCGTCGGTGCAGGTGAGGGGACTGCCAGGAGTTCGTTGTCAGGTCACCGTCGGGTGCGGCCGACGGGCCGAACGGATGCCCGTCGGGCATCGATCGGCTCAGAGTGCGTCGCGGTCGGCGACGCCTTCCCAGTGGCGACCGAGGTCGTTGAGCAGCGACGCCACCGCCGAGCGCTGGTCCTCGGGGACGCGCTCCATGAGGGCGACGTCCAGGGCGCGGGCACGGCGGTTGATCTCGGCGAGCGCCTCGCGGCCCGCGTCGGTGAGCGTCAGGACCTTGGCCCGCGCGTCGTGCGGCGACTCGTGGCGCGCGATCAGGCCCCGCCGCTCCATCCGCCGGCACACGTCACCCATGGTCGAGGTGTCGAGCGCGACCGCCCCGGCGAGCGCCGTCTGGTCGGCCTCGGGATAGGCACGGATGGCCGAGAGCACCGCGAACTGGGGGCCGGTGAGGACCGGGTCGACGTGGCGGCTCCACGCCGCCAGGTAGGCCTGGTAGGCGCGCCGGGCGCCGTACCCGGGCGCCGCCACGAGGTCCGCCGGCGGCGCGAGGCTGACCCGGCGGCGCGACGCCGCCCGGCTCTCCTCCTGGTCGGCAGGCCCCACCACTGACGGCCTCGATGCCACAGCTCTCCTCGATGCGCTTCCAGCTCGGCCGGCGGACGGGCCGCCGGCGGCCCCTGTCGATACTCCATCGTCGCGCTTCCGGATAATAGGTGCTCGGATCACCGGCATGACAAGGGCCACTGCTCACGGGTGCAGAGGTGCGGTCGACCGCGACGCGCACCGCCCCGTCGTCGACCTGTTCGCGCTCATCGCGGCCCTCGTGTGGCTGGGCGACCCGCCGGCTCTCGCGCCGCGTGCCGACCACCTGTTCGACGTCATGGCCCGGGCCGTCCTTGCTTGACGCTCGGTAGCCGAGGTGCTGGGCTCGACGGGTGAACGCGGCGGGTCGGGACCCTCGGGTATGACATCTCAGCGTGATGGCCGATGTTCTCGCGCGGGCCGAGGTCCGAGGCTGGACGCCATGCCGACCGTCGCCCCGTCCCCGTCGTCCCGCCCCCGCGCCGCCGCCGCCGGCGCGCTCGCCGTCGCCGCGGCCGCGGCCGCGCTGCTCCTGTCCGGGTGTACCGACTCCACGCCCGATGCGCCTGTCGCGCCGTCGTCATCGGTGGAGAGCGGCAGCGGTTCCGGCGGCTCCGGGCACGGGTCGTCGGGGCACGCCTCGACGGACCCCGCGCACCCC
>JAICLN010000062.1 GCA_025925615.1 Actinomycetospora sp.
CCCGGGCGGGCGTAGTTAGACGGCGCACCGTTACCGAGCATCCAGCCCTCCACAAATCCCGGTCAGGCCGATGCGGTATTCCGCATCCTGCGGCCAGTCACGGTGGCTGGTGGCCGCGGCGGTGGGCGGCAATCTCCTCGTCCAGGATGGCGTCGCGGTCGAACTCCGCCGCAAGCCGCCTCGAGGTCCTCGACCCAGCGGCGGGGTCCGCATCGCTGGTCGCTTCGGGTCTGCAGTTCGTCCGCCTCGGTGACCAGCGGGGACGCCCCCGGTGCCCAACCGCTCCGCCAGGGCGTCGACGTCCCCGGCGTTCGCCGCACCGAGGGCGATGAGATCGATCCGCTACTCGTCCGCCTTGCGCAGGCGGACGACGTACACCTCCGGAGAGCCCTCGGCGCCTGTCCGGGCGGTACGGCGCCGATCGATCTTCTAGCTTCGCAGGGACCGGATTGGGGACCGATTACGTCTCCCCTTGGCAGGCGATGGTCGGCCACCGGACATGATCGCTACTGGTTGATCATGTCGCTGAGCAGCACAGACGCAGATGGAGGACCACCACAACGGACGTGACTCTCGTCCACTGGGTTCGGGGTTCGAGTCCCTGACGGCGCACCCTTCGTTGGAGGTCACTGGCTTGCTGTACTTCCCTCCCCGTCCCGGAGTGGCCGTTTACCGGCCGCAACCCCTCGACGCGGTTCCCTGGAGGAGCTCGCAGCCAGGCCTCCGCTGCCCTCGGCACGCCGGGTTCGATCTCCGTCACCCAAGAGTTCCCAGGCTCTTGGGTAGCCCGCTGCGCGGTTCCGCGACCACGACGGTGTCACCCGCCGCGTGTGGAAGAGAGGGCGTACGAAGACCGCGGCCAGGAGCGCGCTGCACGAGACCATCGCCGACCGGCAGCGGGTCGGCCGTCGCGGGCCGGGGCGCTCACACCGGCGTTCCGCTCCAGCGACGCGGCAACCATCTACTTGGCGAAGATCGAGCGCAATCGCGAGGACTCCACGCACGCGCTCTACGTCTTCCACCTCGGGGGAACGATCCTGCCGGGGCTCGGCGCCCTGCGGCTCCGCGAGTGCACAGTCGTGTATCGCGACGCCTTCCTGGAGGCGCTGCAGCCGCGGTACGCGGCCAACACTCGCCGCAAGCTCCGCTCGATCGTGAGCGGCGTCCACCAGGTCGCAGTGCCACACGAGGCCATCGCCTCTAACCCGGTCCGCGAGCTCGACCGCATCGAGCAGCCCAAGGGGCAGCGTAGGTCTCGTCCCCGGGCTCTGATCCTTGACGAGCGCCGTGGGCTGCTGGCGTGGCTCGACGGGACATCCGACAACCCCGCAGTCCTGCGCAAGCAGAAGGTCGCTCGGTCAGCCGACCTGCCCGACCTCGTCCGGTTCTTCCTCGGGACCGGGCTGCGGATCGGCGAGGCCCTCGCGACCCCTCGGCTCGGCGTGAACCTCGACGGCTCGCCCGTCCACGGCGCCGATGGCGAACAGCGCGTACCGGCCGTGACGATCGCCGGGAACGTGACGTGGGTGAAGGGCAAGGGACTGGTTCGTCACGACGGCAAGAGCGAAGCCGCGCTGCGCGTCATCCCACTCCCCGAGTTCACCGCCGCGATGCTCCGGCGGCGCTTCGACCATCCGGGCGACGACGACTGGCCGGTGTTCCCCGCCGCCGGTCGTGACGGCCGCGTGACGTATCGCTGGCCGGCCGGCGTCCGGCGGACGCTGCGGTCGGTCCGTGAAGAGGTCGGGCTCGATCGGATGACACCTCATACCTGGCGGCGCACCTACGCCACGATCCTCGACGATGAGATGAGCCTGAGGGATCGCATGGAGGCCGATCTCCTGGGCCACGCGACGTTCTTGGAGGATGCCTACGTCAGTCGCGGGTACTTCCGGCCCGCGAAGCACCCCCGGCTTGGTATCGGCCGATGCGGTGCGGCCATGCCACCCGCACAGCGCTGGTGTCCCGACCTCGCCGACGCGCGGCCCGCGTTCGCGCGCGGGTGACGGGCCGCCGGGTTCGCGTTGGACATGACAGTGACCACGACCCGGTACTCGACCCCATCCGCGGCGACCTGGACTTGGTAGTGAGGGTGTCCCGCGCCGGCTCGGCCCGACGATCGACGGCGCGCCTGACCAGACCCCGTTACCCCGCAACGACATGATCGCCCCCTTCGATTGTGGTGTCGCCTGAGAACGGCGAGGACCCGGGGTCAGACCCTCCGTCACACTCGAGCCACTTCCTCGTGGTCCATCGAGCGAGTGTCATTCGACGTGCGCTACACCAGACGGCTGCAATAGATTCCCCCGAACAGTCCTTGCATCCCAACCTTTGTCGCCACTCGTTTCCGAGGGCACGCCGGTCGACCCGGCGCGGCGACCGCCACCCGTACGGGCGCCCTGTTTCACTCTAGCGGTGCAATTCCATTGGATCGGCTCGCCGTATAGTAATGAGTTGACCAAGCAGAAGCCCCTTCCCAACCCAGACTGTCCGTTCGTAGCGCAAGTCACGCCCTCCCACCGAGGGCTAGGTCCCTCTTCTTTGCAGCGTTCGTGGGCGCAATGGAAGATGCATCGACGAGGCTCCTCCCGAATCTATGAGGAAGCGTCGTCTATAGGGATGATCGAGGCGGCGACAAGTGTGTGATGCTGCGATTCCCTAGGGGATCCTGCCAGGCAAGGAAGGCGATTCCCGTGTTGCAGCTGACATACCCAGGCGTCTACACCCAAGAGTTGTCCTCCGGCGTCCGGACGGTGACCGGTGCGTCGACGTCGGTCGCCCTGTTCGTCGGACCGACGAAGACCGGCATCGACGGTCGCGCCCGGCGCTGCCTGAGCTATGCCGACTTCGAGCGACAGTTCGGCGGCCTCCACCCCACCAGTTCGCTCTCCTACTCGGTCCTGCACTTCTTCGGCAACGGCGGCGGCGAGGCCCAGGTGATCCGGGTGCCCACGAAGGGCGCGAAGCCGGCGAAGGCGTCGCTGAAGCAGGGTGGCGCCGACGACCCGTCCGTGACCGTGACCGCGCTGAGTTCCGGCACGTCCGGCAACGGGCTCTTCCTGGAGATCGACCGCATCGACGTCGCCGGCCCGGCCCGGTTCACGCTCAGCGTGATCGACACCGTCACCGGGCGGGTGGAACGGTTCCCCGACCTCACGCCGGCGGCTGCCGACGTCCGTTCCGCCGATGCCATCGTCGACGACCCGACAACGGGATCCCAGCTCGTCGAGCTCACCGTCGACGCCCGCGACAAGGACGCTCCGGCCAACACCGGGTCGGTGTACCAGGTGACCGCGCCGCTGGCGACCGGCCCGGCCGCCGCGAACCTGACCGTGAGCGTCGACCTGACACCACGCAAGACCGACGGCACCGCCGGGGCGCCGGTCACCCTCGCCGACGTCACGGTGATCTCGACCGGTTCCACGCTGCCGGCGTCGCCGCTGGAGCTGGTCACCCGGCTGGTGACGGCGATCAACACCGCGCTGCGAGCCGACCCGACCACGCACGACACCCTCGGTGGAGTCGCCGTCGAGGGCCTCACCTACTCGACGAACCCGCTCCTGCTGCGCCTCCAGGTCGCGCGGCCCACCGGGCCGGTCGGCGCCGCCCGCGTCCACGACGCCACGGTGGAGCTGAAGGCCCCGGCCGGCGGCACTTCCTTCCTCACCACCTACGGGATCGAGCCGGACAAGGCCACGATCAACCCGTCGCGCTACCGGCTCGGCTCGCCCTACGCGAGCGCGGCGGTCATCCAGGAACAGCGGGGCGACGACGGGGACACCGCCGGGCAACCCGACACGACCGACCTCAAGGCCGCCATCACCGCGCTCGACGCCCGCGACCCGTTCTTCAACGTGCTGTGCCTGCCGGATCTCGTCCGACCGAGGACGACCGACCCGCTCACACCGCACCACGACAACCCGTCCGGGGTCTACGCGGAAGCGGCGCGGGTGTGCGGCAACAAGTTCGCGTTCCTCGTCGTCGACCCGCCGCCGTCCGCGGTGGACGTAGGGACGGCGGAGGCGTGGAAGAACGCCATCGGATTCGCCTCGACACACGCGGGGGCGTGGTTCCCGAACCTGCGCGTCGACAACCCGCTGGTCCCGGGCTCGATCCTGTCGCACCCGCCCTCCGGCGCGATCGCCGGCGTGATCGCCCGCACCGACGCCCGGGTGGGCGTCTGGGGGGCCCCGGCCGGCACGGACGCGACGATCGTCGGTGTCTACGGCCCCGCGGTGGAGCTGTCGGACGCCGAGCAGGGGGTGCTGAACCCGATCGGGCTCAACGCGATCCGCCGGTTCCCGATCTACCAGACCGTCGGCTTCGGATCCCGGACCGTCGACGGCGCCGACGCGGTCGGCAGCGAGTGGAAGTACGTCCCGGTACGGCGCACGGCCAGCCACATCCTGCGGTCGCTGTCCGAGGGGCTGCGCTGGGCGGTGCACAAGGGCAACGGGCCGGATCTGTGGACGCAGCTGCGGGTCAGCTGCACGGCGTTCATGCAGGGGCTCTACCGCCAGGGCGCGTTCAAGGGCACCTCGCCCCGCGAGGCGTACTTCGTGGCGTGCGACGGGTCCACCACCACGCAAGCCGACATCGATCTCGGCGTCGTCAACATCGTGATCGGTTTCTCGCCGCTCAAGCCCGCCGAATTCGTCGTCATCTCGCTGCGCCAGATCGTGCAGCCGGCCGCCTGACAGGGGGAGCACTCATGGCGCAGTTCTCGGTCAACGCCGGGCGGTTGGACCCGTACAAGAACTTCAAGTTCCGCGTCACCTGGGACGGGCGGCCCGTGGCGGGGGTGTCGAAGGTCTCGGTGCTCAAACGGACCACCGAAGTGGTCAAGCACCGCGCCGGCGGCGACCCCTCGACGTCCTACAAATCGCCGGGCCGCACCGAATACGACGCGATCACCCTGGAACGTGGGGTGACCCACGACGTCGATTTCGAGCAGTGGGCGAACAAGGTGTGGAACCTCGGCTCCGGGCTGGGAGGCGAGGTGTCGCTCAAGGACTTCCGCAAGGACATCGTCGTCGACCTGTTCAACGAGGCCGGGCAGGTGGTGCAGAGCTACGCGGTGTACCGCTGCTGGGTATCGGAGTACCAGGCACTGCCCGATCTCGACGCGAACGCCAATGCCGTCGCGATCGCCAAGATCAAGATCGAGAACGAGGGCTGGGAACGCGACTTCGCCGTCTCCGAGCCGACCGAGCCCACGTTCACCGAGCCCTGAGCCGGGCGATGAGCGGTCCTCCCGGCGTCGCGGACCTGGTGCGGCTGTGGCTTCCGTCCCGTGCGTCCGCCGACGCCCGCCTCACGACCCTGCTCGTCGCGCTCGACGGCGACGACGTACGCCGGGCTCCCCTGGGCGTGCACCACCAGCGGATGCTGCGGCTCCACGACCAGCTCAGCGAGCGGCCGCTGGACGCCGTCGCCGACTGCTCGCAGTGCGGCGCGGAGAACGAGTTCGCCGTCCCGGTCGCGGCGATCTGCGCGGTGCCGGAGCCGCCCCGCGAGGCCGAGGTGGCCCTGGCCGTGGGGGGCGCCCGCGTGCGCTACCGGTTACCGACTCTGGCCGACCTCACCGCGATCAGCGGGGCCGGCGTCGCCGAGGGCCTCGCCGCGCTCGCCGCGCTCACCTGCCTCGACGACGAAGCGCCCGAGATGACCGACTACGACCTCGCCCGGCTCGTGCAGTCGTGGGAGGAGCTGGACCCCGCCGCGGCAGTGCAGGTCGACCTGGTCTGCGCCGGATGCGGGGCCGACGTGGCGGCGGACGTCGCGGTGCCCGAGTTCGTGGCCCACCAGCTGGACCGGGTCGTCGACGCCCTGCTGCGCCAGGTCGACGTCGTCGCCCGCGCCTACGGGTGGAGCGAGGACGCCATCCTCGCGCTGCCCGCGCAACGGCGACGGCGGTACATCGAGCTGATCGAGCAGCGGAGCTCCTCGACGCTCCCCCTCGTGGCGGTGGGAGCATGACCCGACCGGCCGCGCGCTACCTCGAGGCGCTGGTCCACGCCGCCGGGCTGGTTGCTGAGCCCGCCGGCACCGCAGGGCGCACGGCCGCCCGTCCCCGTCCGCGATCGCGCTTCGAGCCCGACGACCTCGCACCCGACGGCGTCGTGGCCGACCAGGGACAGGACCGGGTCGCCGTCGCCGAGGAGGTCGTGACGCCGCGCAGCACGGGGAGCCCCGCGGTCAGCGAGGGCACACGGGCGACCCCGACCACCTCGGCGCCGCCGGCGCCGACGCCCCCGCTCCCCGCGGCGATCCCGCCGCCCTCCGCTGACCAGGTCACCCGCGACGATCCGCGCGTCGCTCCGGTGCCGCGCCCCGCCGAGCCGGGATCGATCCCGGTCGCGCTCCCCGTCCCGGTCGCCCACCCCGCCGCCGTGCCCCACGAACGAACGACGACGGCGCCGGTCGGACCAGCGCCTCCCCCGGGACCGCACCCCGCCGAGGAGGCCGATCCGGTCCGCGAGCCGGACCTCCCGCCCGGGCCCGCCCATCGGCCGGAGGCGCCCGTCCGACCAGCCGCGGCCGCCCGACCTGCTCGACCAGCTGCCGAGCGCGTCACGACCACCACGGAGCCAGCGCCTGGGCCCACGCCGACCCGACCCGAACCCGTCGCCCCGGCGCCGGCGCGGCAGGAGCCGGCCGCTCCACCGGCTCCGCTCGTGATCGAGATCGGGCGGGTCGAGGTCCGGCTCGCACCCGACCCGCTCCCGACACCGATCCCCCGACCGGCACCGCCGCGCACCGGCCCGACGCTCTCGGAGTACCTGTCCGGCCCGGCGACGGGATCGCCGGCATGAGTGCCCACCTCGCCATCCCCGCCACGACGTTCGTGCTGCGCGGGATCGTGGACGAGCGGGTCAAGCGCGCGTACGGGGACTTCACCGCGCCACCGGTGTCGATCGAGCCGCCGCCCCGCCCGCCCGGTACCCCGGCCGGCGGCAACGGCGCACAGCAACAACCGGAACCGGCCGGCCTGACCCTGTTCCTGCACAGCGTCTCGCCGAACCCGGCGCTGCGGAACGCGTGGGAGCCACACGTCGGGCCGGACGGCGCCCGCGTCGGCCGCTCCCCGCTCGCGCTGGACCTGCACTACCTGCTGGCCGCCACCGGCGCGGACCTGGAACGGGAGGTGCTGCTCGGGCTCGGGGTCACCGCGCTGAGCCGGTTCGGGATCGTGCCGCGCGCCAAGATCAGCGAGGTCCTCACCGCGCAGGTGCCACCGAACCCACCCGAGCGTCTGCTCGACGGGCTCAGCACCGAGCCGCTGGACCAGCAGCTCACCCAGATCACCGTCACCCAGCTCCCCCTGGACGTGGACCTGTCGACCAAGCTGTGGTCGGCCCTGCAGTCACCGATGCGCCCGTCGGCGCATTTCCTCGTCACGACGGTGATCCTCGACGTGGACGAGACGATCCCGGCCGGATCCGACGTCGACGCGGTGGTGGTCGGGGTGCGCCCGGACGCCCGCCGTGACCCCGCAGTCCCCCCGGACCGGGTGACGATCGGCGGTGGATCGTGACGGGCTTCCCCGCCGTCGCCGAGGCCGTGGCGCTCGTGGCCCTGTCCGGGACCGCGGCCGAGGAGTCGAGCACCGACCCGTTCGCCGCGCTGTGGTCGTGGCTCGAGGACACCGACAGCGAGTCGACGCCGCGCCGGTTGACGGACGGCTTCGGGCTCGCCCGTCCGGAGCAGGCGCTGGTGGCTCTGCTGCTGGCCGTCGAGACGTCCGAGGCCGTCGCCCGGGCCGCCGCGGCGGCGTCGGCCGCCGCCGGCGGGGTCCCGGACGGCGGGCTCCCGCTGTGGTTGGCCTGCCGCGCCGTCCCGGGGCTAGACGTGGGGGCGCTCGCCGCGACCCGGCCGCTGACCTGGTTCGGGGTGGTGCTCACCTCCGGCCCGGTACCTCGGATCGAGACACGGTTGACGCTGTCCCCGGCGGTCGTGGACCGGCTGCTCGGTCACGCGGCCGCAGAACCGGCGATCGCGGCCCGCATGGGCCGCGTGCCGGACTCCCGACCCGAGGCACCGCTCGTCGCGGCGCTCGAGACGGCGCTCGCGGGCCGCGGCCCGCTCGGCCTGCCGCCGCTGGTGGTCGCGCCCGGCGGGACCGTCGGGGAGCTGGGCGCGGCGCTGCACGCGCTGGGCCTTGAGGCGTGGCAGCTGGCCGCGGGCACGCTGCCCGACGACCCGGTGGAGCGGGAGCGGCTCGCCCTCGTCTGGAGCCGCGAGGCGGCGCTGGACGGGGCGGCGCTCGTCGTGCACGGAACGCCCCCGTCGGTCGAGGCGCTGGCCGGGTTCCTCGACCGCGTGGTCGGACACGTGGTCCTCGTGGCCGAGCGCGCGCCCGACGGGATGGCGCGCGGCGTGCACGGTCTGTCCCCGGTCGGGGACGACCTCGACACCGCCCGGCGACGCTGGGCCGCGGCGCTGGGCCCGGACCGGGCCGGCCGGGTCGGGGCCGGTCTGACCCGGGTCGCCGCCCAGTTCCGGCTCGATCCCGGCGCCCTCGACGCCGCGGTCGCCGCGGCCGCCCCGGCCCTCGACGCGGCCCGCGACGAGCAGACGGCCACGGCCGCGCTGTGGCACGCCGCCGCCCGCGCCGGCACCCCGCTCCCGCTGGCCGGCGTGCGGATCACCGAGCCCGCGCACCGCTGGGACGAACTCGTGGTCCCCCCGCCGACCGCGGCCGCCCTGCGCCGCATCGAGGTACACGTCCGCCACGCCGCGCGGGTGTTCGACGATTGGGGCTTCCCGAGCCGCCGCGGGCGCGGCGTGGCGGCGCTGTTCGCGGGCCCGTCCGGGACGGGCAAGACGATGGCCGCCGAGGTGCTGGCGGACTCCCTCGACCTGCGCGTCATGACGATCGACCTGAGCCTGGTGATCTCCAAGTGGGTCGGTGAGACCTCGAAGAACATCGCCTCCTGCTTCGCCGAGGCCGAGCGGTCCGGCGCGGTGATGGTGTGGAACGAGGGCGACGCGATCTGGGGCGCTCGCGGCGGGGTCGGCAACGCGGTCGACCGGCACGTGAACGCCGAGGTCGGCGACCTCCTGCAGCGGATCGAGGAGTTCTCCGGGTTCACCGTGGTCACCACGAACCTGCGGCACGCGATCGACGCGGCCTTCCTGCGCCGGTTCCGGTTCGTCGTGGACTTCCCGCTGCCCGCCCGTGACGAGCGGCGACGGCTGTGGGCGGCTGCGTTCCCGCCCGCGGTGCCCGTCCATCTGCCGGACCGGGAGGCGCTCGCCGACCTCCCGCTGTCCGGCGGCTCCATCCGCAACGTGGCACTCGGGGCGGCGTTCCTCGCGGCCGAGGCCGGGGTCCCGGTCACCCCCGCGATGATCGAGACCGAGCTCGCCCACGAACTTCGCAAGCAGGACCTGCCGGTTCCCCGGCTCGCCTGGGGCACCGCCACCGTCGGGTCCGCGTCGTGACGCCCCCGGTGCAGGTCCGCATCGACACCCTGCAGATCACCGCCACGTCCGTGGGGGAAGCGCGTCGACTGGCCGAGGCGCTGCCCGCGGCGATCGAACGGGCCTGGGCAGGGGATCCGCAGCGGGCCGTGCGCTCACCCGCCGACCGGGTCGCCGCACGCCTCGTCCGGCTCGCGCGCGCCGAGCAGGCGGCTCGGGGGTGGCGGGCATGAGACAGCTCGCGCAGGCGGTGCGGCAGCCCGAGTCGGCGCGGCGCGGCGCCCCCATGACGCCGGGTGTCCGCGCGGGGATGGAACGGGCGTTCGGCGTAGGCCTCGGCCACGTCCGCGTGCACGACGGGCCGGCCGCGGACTCGGCCGCACAGCACGAGCGGGCCCGCGCGTTCACCGTCGGCGACACCGTGACGTTCGCACAGGGGCAGTATCGCCCGCACACCCCGGAGGGGCGCGGGCTGCTCGCCCACGAGGTGGCGCACGTCCTGCAGGGCGGCGCCCTCGACGACGTCGAGGCCGAGGCCGAGGCCGACGCGGCCGTCCGTGCCGTCGCTGCCGGTACCCGCCCGCAGGTCGTCCACCGCGCCGGCCCCCGACACCTCCACCGCGCGCCGACGGACGCCCCGGCGCCGCCCGGGATCCCGGAGGCTCCCGCAGCCGCGCCCGGCCCCGACGCGGCAACGCCGGAGCCGGCCACCGCGGCCCCGACCGCAGCGTCGTCGGTGACCGCAACCCCGGACACCCCGGCCCCGACGACGACGGCCGGAGCGCCCGCCCCGACCGCCACCCTCCGGCTCCCGCCCGGGCTGGAGACCGTCATCGACGATCCGCCCGGGCTGGGCACCACCCAGCTGGTCGTCCGGGTGCCGAGCTTCTCGCTCCCGCAGGAGAAGGGCGCCGGGCCGTGGGTCGATGCCGCGTATCAGGAGGCGGCCGCCGGCGGACGGTTGGTGTTCTCGCCCGTCATCACCGGCTCGAGCGTGGCCGCCTACAAGGAAGGCGGCGAGGACTACTCGTCGGTGTGGCTGGGGAAGTTCGGGTTCACCACGACCGCGCAGGTCGCCGACGCGTTCACGAAGGCCGCGGCGACGAACCCGAAGGTGCAGGCGAGCCTGGCCGATCCCGGCGTCACGAAGGTGGTCACCGGCCTGGCGTCGGGCCTGCGGGCCGCGGGGTGCGACGTCGATCACATCATCGAGAAGCAGATCGGCGGCACGTCGATCCCGTCCAACCTGCAACTGCTGGACAAGGACAAGAACCGCGCCTCGGGCAAGCAGACCTACGAGAAGCTCCGCAACCTCGTCGACGACATCCGTGCTCCGGAGCACCGCGGTCCCGGAGCGCGCCGGCTCCAGCTGCGCATCGCGGCGGTCACCGTGCCCCCCGGCACACCGGACCCGAGCTTCGTGGTGGAGAGCCACCTGCGGGCGGGGGACGTCGTCGGCTCGGCCGCGGTCGCCGCGAAGAACGCAGGCAAGCCGGTGGACCTGCGGGCCGGCGGGGTCGGCGAGACGGTGGCCCTGCAGGACACCGGCGCCACCCCGATCTCCACGATGACCCGCCGGATCGTGCCGGGCATGCGCCTCACGCGGTACACCCGCGGCCGAGGTGGCGCGAGCAGCCCCACCGACGTCGTCGACGGTGAGCTGGACAGCCGCGCGGTGAGGCAGGCCGGGGCCGGGGCCGGGGTGAGGCTCGACGCCAAGCTGGCGGCAGCCGCCGCCGGGACACCGTCGGCCGCCCCCGCCCCCGGCGCTGCTCCCGACCCGACGGCGGCTGCGCCCGGCGAGAGCCGCACGCTCGCGCTGGACAAGGCCAAGAACACCGCGATCGCGTTCTACTACCCGTACCTGAGCCCCGGCACCTTCACCTCGATGTCCCTGGACGACCAGGGTCGGTTGAAGGCCACGGGCACGATCCACCCGTCCGTGCCATTCCTCGGGGCGCTCGCGGTGGAGCTGGACGGCGAAGACCTGCGACTGGTCGCGCCGGTACCGGCGGCCAAGCTCCGGTCGCCGCTGCCCGGGGTGTTCCGGTTCACCGGCGGCGAGCTGGGACTCCAACTCTCACCCGAGCTGGTCCCGAGCGGCACGCTGGCGTTCAGCGTGGGGCCGGCGGCCGCGCCCGTGATCGTCGGTGACGTCCGGGTGGAGCTGAGCCAGGGCACGCTCCTGGCCACCGGCACGCTCCGCCCGGCGCGCAAGCTCCCCGGGATCGACGCGGCCGCGGGAGCGGTCCGGTGGAGCCCGGACTCCGGCTGGTCCGGCGCGATCACGGCGGCGAGCACGTCGATCCCACGGTCCACCGCGAACCTCGAGCTGGGCTTCCGCTCCGAGGGCGGGCACCTCGAGCCGTACGCCACGGGCGGCATCGACACCTCGATCCGGAGCACCGCGCTGCACCTGGGGGCCCGCTGGGACGCCCAGGGACTGAGCTACACCGGCTCGGCGACCGTGACCAAGCCGCTGCCGTTCGTGGAGCAGGTCCGGCTCGCCGGCCGGTTCAACGACCGTGGCCTGTGGCTGGAGGGCGACGCCGCGATCCGGTGGCACGCGATCGACACGACCATGCACGTCGGTTACTCCCGCAAGGAGCACGAGGAGGAAGGTCGCTTCTCCGGCACCGCCACCGTCGGCGTCAAGCTCCCCCGCGCCGACGGATCGATCACCCTCGTCTTCGACGACGACGGCCGCTACTGGGGCAAGGGCAGCATCGCCTACCAGGTGACCAAGGACATCCGCCCGGTGCTCGGGGTGGAGCTGACCAAGGAGCACCGGGTCAAGGTCAGCGGCCAGGTGAGCGTCGGCGACATCCCGCTGACGAGGCGGTGGCCCTCGCCCGAGGGCGGCCGAATCCCGATCATCTCGGGTGTCGGGGTGAAGGTCGACGTCCCGACCCCGGTGCCGGGGCTGACGGCGTTCGCGGAGATCCGCGGCTCGCTCGGGCTCGGCTACGGCGTCGGCCCGGTCGTGCTCACCGGCGTCGTGTTCGACGGCGAACTGTTCCCGTTGGAGGACGACCCGCAGATCAAGGCGAAACTCACGGGCGCGCTGGTGGTGCCGGCCTACGCGGAGCTGTACGGCACATTCGGTGCCTACATCGGGCTGGAGGTGGCGCTGGGCGCGGCCGGCGCTAAGGGCGGCATCGACATCACCCCGCGGCTGCGCCTGCTCGGCGAGGGCCGGCTCGCACTCGACGCGAGCTACGACGAGAAGAACGGGTTCGCGTTCGGTACCGAGGCCAGGGTGACCGGGCAGCTGAACGCCAGCGCCGACGTGGACCTGACCGCGACGCTCTACGGGCTCTGGGGGCTGGTGTCGCACTCCTGGACCTACCGCGCCGGGTCGGTCTCGGCCCAGCTCGGCCCGACGATCACGCTGAAGCTCGGCAAGGTCGGCTACGCCCAGGGGCAGATCACCTGGCCGAGCCTCTCCGACATCTCGGTGGAGCCGAAGTCGGTCGACCCCCTCGCCGTCGTGAAGGAGATGCTCGGCCGCGGCGAGGAGAAGGAGGACTGAGCCCGTGACGACGTTCCCCGGGGCACCCCGGACGCTGCGCGGCGGCTTCGTCGTGATGGACGCCGACGGCCGTTCCGTGCTGCGGACGATCCCATTCCAGTACAACCCGGAGTCGCTGTCGCGCACGCTCGCTCCGCGCGGTGCCGCCCCGGCGACCGGCGACCGGATCGAGGCGTTGCGTCTGGTGGGGCCGCCGGTGGAGACGCTGAAGATCGAGGTGGCCCTCGACGCCACCGACCGGCTGGAGCACCCCGACCAGAACCCGTCGACCGTTGCGGACGGCATCGCAGCCGACCTCGCCGAGCTGGAGACGATGATCGCCCCGAAGGTCGCGGACCTGGTCGCGGCCGACGCGCTGGCACGCCGCGGCACGCTGGAGATCCTGCCGTTGCCCTCACCGCTGCTGGTGCTGGTGCTGGGCGCGAACCGGACGATGCCGGTGCGGATCACCGAGTTCGCCGTCACCGAGGAGGCGTTCGACGCGCGCCTGAACCCCATCCTGGCCCGGGTGTCGCTGGGGATGCGCGTGCTGACCGTCGACGACCTCCCGTTCGCGACCAAGGGCGCCGGGCTGTTCCTCGCGGCAGCGCGGCGACGGGAGGCGCTGGCCGCGCGACGCGGCGCGGCGGTGGCCGCGGTGGGACTGGCGGGTGCCCCGTGAGCGACGACTTCCCGCCGAACAGCCGCTACCACCAGGTCCCCACGGTCACGACCACCCTGCCG
>JAICLN010000261.1 GCA_025925615.1 Actinomycetospora sp.
ACCAGATCGGCGAGGAGGGCCACCCCGTCCGGGCCTACCTCTCCATCGAGGAGATGATCGCCGCGGCCCGGCGGGCGGGCGCCGACGCGATCTACCCCGGCTACGGCTTCCTCTCGGAGAACCCCGGGCTGGCCACCGCGTGCGCCGAGGCGGGCATCACCTTCATCGGCCCGCCGCCGCGCGTGCTCGCGATGGCGGGCAACAAGCACCGCGCCGTCGCGGCGGCCCGTGAGGCCGGCGTCCCGGTGCTCGACTCGTCCGACCCGTCGGACGACGTCGACACGCTGGTGGCCGCCGCGGCGGGGATGACGTTCCCGCTCTTCGTCAAGGCGGTGGCCGGGGGCGGCGGGCGCGGGATGCGGCTCGTGAAGGAGGAGCGGGCGCTGCGCGACGCCCTCCAGGCGGCCATGAACGAGGCGTCGTCGGCGTTCGGCGACGCCACCGTCATCCTCGAGCAGGCGGTGATCGACCCGCGCCACATCGAGGTGCAGATCCTCGCCGACGCCGACGGCCACGTGATGCACCTCTTCGAGCGCGACTGCTCGGTGCAGCGCCGCCACCAGAAGGTCGTCGAGATCGCGCCGGCGCCGCACCTGTCCGCCGAGCTCCGCGAGCGGATCTGCGCCGACGCGGTCACGTTCGCGACGGCCATCGGCTACGTCAACGCGGGCACCGTCGAGTTCCTGCTCGACGCCGAGGGCCACCACCACTTCATCGAGATGAACCCGCGCATCCAGGTCGAGCACACGGTGACCGAGGAGGTCGCCGACGTCGACCTCGTCGCCGCGCAGATGCGCATCGCGTCGGGGGAGACCCTCGCCGACCTCGGCCTCTCCCAGGACTCGGTCGCGCTGCACGGCTTCGCGCTGCAGTGCCGCATCACCACCGAGGACCCGGCCAACGAGTTCCGCCCCGACATCGGGATGATCTCGGCCTACCGCTCGGCGTCCGGCTCCGGCGTGCGCCTCGACGGCGGCACCGCCTACGCCGGCGCCCAGATCAGCGCCCACTTCGACTCGCTGCTGGTCAAGGTCACCTGCCGCGGCCGCGACTTCACCACGGCGGTGCGGCGCGCGCGCCGCGCGCTGGCCGAGTTCCGGGTGCGCGGGGTGTCGACGAACATCCCGTTCCTCATGGCCCTGCTCGACGAGCCGGACTTCCGCGAGGGCCGGGTGACCACGAGCTTCATCGCCGAGCACCCCGACCTGCTCTCCGCGCGGGCGCCCGCCGACCGCGGGACCCGGCTGATGACCTACCTCGCCGACGTCACGGTCAACAAGCCGAACGGCACCCCGCCCGACCTCGTCGACCCCCGGGAGAAGCTCCCGTCCGGGGTGGACCTCGGGTCGCCCCCGCCCGACGGATCGCGTCAGCGGCTGGGCGAGCTCGGCCCGGAGGGCTTCGGCGCGTGGCTGCGCGGTCAGACCGGGGTGCTCGTCACGGACACGACGTTCCGCGACGCCCACCAGTCGTTGCTGGCCACCCGGGTGCGCACCCGCGACCTGCTCGAGATCGCGCCGCACGTCGCGCGGACCGCCCCGGAGCTGCTCTCGCTGGAGTGCTGGGGCGGCGCGACCTACGACGTGGCGCTGCGCTTCCTCGCCGAGGACCCGTGGGAGCGGCTCGCCCGGCTGCGCGAGGCGGTGCCGAACCTCTGCCTGCAGATGCTGCTGCGCGGCCGCAACACCGTCGGCTACACGCCCTACCCGACGGAGGTGACCGACGCCTTCGTCGCGGAGGCGGCCCGCGTCGGGATCGACATCTTCCGGATCTTCGACGCGCTCAACGACGTCGCGCAGATGCGCCCGGCGATCGAGGCCGTGCGCCAGTCCGGCGGGGCGGTCGCCGAGGTCGCGCTCTGCTACACGGGCGACCTGATGAACCCGGCCGAGACGCTCTACACGCTCGACTACTACCTGCACCTGGCCGAGCAGATCGTCGATGCGGGCGCCCATGTCCTGGCCATCAAGGACATGGCCGGGCTGCTGCGCCCGCCCGCCGCCCGCCGGTTGGTCTCGGCGCTGCGCGAGCGGTTCGACCTGCCGGTGCACCTGCACACCCACGACACCGCGGGTGGGCAGCTCGCCACGCTGACCGCCGCGATCGAGTCCGGGGTGGACGCCGTCGACGCCGCGGTCGCCTCGATGTCGGGCACCACGTCCCAGCCCTCGCTGTCCGCGCTCGTCGCGGCGACCGACCACAGCGAGCGGACCACCGGGCTGTCCCTCGACGCCGTCAACGCCCTCGAGCCCTACTGGGAGCTGGTGCGCAAGGTCTACGCGCCGTTCGAGGCCGGGCTCCGGAGCCCGACCGGCCGCGTCTACACCCACGAGATCCCCGGCGGGCAGCTGTCCAACCTGCGCCAGCAGGCGGTCGCGCTCGGCCTCGGCGACCGCTTCGAGCAGGTCGAGGACGCCTACGCCGCCGCCGACCGGATGCTCGGGCACCTCGTGAAGGTGACGCCGTCGTCGAAGGTGGTCGGCGACCTCGCGCTGCACTTCGTCGGTTCCGGGGTCGACCCGGCCGCGTTCGAGGCCGAGCCCTCGCGCTACGACATCCCGGACTCGGTGATCGGGTTCCTGCGCGGCGAGCTCGGCGACCCGCCCGGCGGGTGGCCCGAGCCGCTGCGCACCCGCGCCCTGGAGGGCCGGACCGAGAAGCCCGGTCTCGCCGACCTCTCCGACGACGAGCGCAAGGGCCTGGAGTCCGACCGCGCCGCGACGCTCAACGAGCTGCTCTTCCCGGGCCCGACCAGGGACTTCCGCGAGCACCGGACCTCCTACGGCGACACCTCGGTGCTGCGCAGCCAGGAGTTCTTCTACGGGCTGCGCCCCGAGACCGAGTACGCCGTCGACCTCGAGCCCGGCGTCCAGCTGCTCATCGAGCTCGAGGCGATCTCGGAGCCCGACGAACGAGCCCTGCGCACCGTCCTGATGTCGCTCAACGGGCAGCTGCGGCCGGTCCAGGTCCGCGACCGCTCGGTGGACACCGACGTCAAGGCCGCCGAGAAGGCCGACCGGTCCGACCCGGGCCACGTCGCGGCGCCCTTCGCGGGCGTCGTCACGCTGGCCGTGGCCGAGGGCGACCAGGTGTCGGCCGGCGACACGGTCGGCACCATCGAGGCCATGAAGATGGAGGCCGCGATCACCGCGCCGACCGGCGGCACCGTCGAGCGGCTGGCGATCGGGAGCGTCCAACAGGTCGAGGGCGGTGACCTCGTGGTCGTGGTCGCCCTGTGAGTCGGATCGTCGCCGGCGCGGCCGGCGGGCAGCGGATCGCGGTGCCGCCGCACGGCGTGCGCCCGACGTCGGACCGCGTCCGCGAGGCGCTCTTCTCGCTGCTCGAGGCCCGCGGGGTGCTCGAGGACGCGGTGGTGCTCGACCTCTACGCCGGATCGGGCGCGCTCGGGCTGGAGGCGCTGAGCCGCGGGGCGCTCACCGCGACCCTCGTCGACCGCGACCCCCGGGTATGCGGGGTCATCCAGACCAACGCGCGGACCACGAACCTGACCGGGGCCCTGGTGCGCCGGGCCAGCGTGCCGACGTTCCTGAAGCGGGCCACGGACACCGTCGACGTCGTCTTCGTCGACCCGCCCTACGCCGACACCGAGGACGAGGTCGATGCCGTCCTCGGGCTGCTGCCCCCGTGGCTGTCCGAGGATGCGCTCGTCGTCCTGGAGCGGGACTCCCGCACGCGGACGCCGGCATGGCCGGAGGCGCTGACGCCGGAGGAGCCGCGGGTCTACGGGGAGACGACGCTGCACCTGGCGGAGGCGCGGGGGAAGGCGCCGAAGGCCTGACCCCGGCATCATCTCCCCGCGTGGGCGATCTCGAGGACGCGATCCGGGGCTGGGCCCCGGAGCCGGTGACGACGACGGGGACGACGACGGCGTGGGCGGTCGCCGCCGCGTCGGGACTCTTCGACCTCGACCCGGTGGCGGGGGAGGGCGAGGACCTGCCGCCGATGTGGCACTGGTTCGGCTTCCTCGAGACCCCCCGCTCCGACGAGCTCGGGGACGACGGGCACGTCGAGGACGGGCACTTCCTCCCCCCGATGCCGCAGCGGCGCCGGATGTTCGCGGGCGGGCGGCTGCGTGTGGCCCGGCCCATGCGCGTGGGCGAGACGCTGCAGCGGACCTCGTCGCTCGCCGCCGCCCGCGTCAAGCAGGGCCGCAGCGGCGAGATGCTGCTGGTGACGGTCCGCGACGAGTTCCGGGCCGGGGACGGCGGCGACGTGGTGGTCACCGAGGAGTCGGACCTGGTCTACCGCTCGCAGGCGCCCGGACAGTCGCGGGGGATCGGGTTCGACACGCCCTCGACCGACGTGCCGCCGGGCTCCGCCGAGGCCGTGGTGCTCCGGCCCGACGAGACCCTGCTCTTCCGCGTCTCGGCGCTGACCTACAACAGCCACCGCATCCACTACGACCACCCGTACGCGACGGCGGCCGAGGGCTACCCCGGCCTCGTCGTCCACGGGCCGCTGCTCGCGCTGATGCTGCTGGAGATCCCGCGGCGGCACCGCCCGGACCGCGCGGTGACGGCGATCGACTACCGGCTCACCCGTCCCGCGTTCGCCGGCGCCGCCCTCGTGGCCGACCACGACGGCCTCCCGGGGACGACCGAGCTCGCGGTCACCGCCGGCGCGGCGGGCCTCCCGGCGTCGGTCACCGGGACGATCACGCTGGCCTGATCTCCAGGGGCCTGATCGCCTCGAGGAACGGCCCGACCCCGTCCACGACGACGTCGTCGAGCCGACGCCGTCGCCACCCGCCCGGCGTCACGGCCAGGTGGATCTCGACGACGCCGCCGTGGGCACCGGTGCCGCGGTGGACCTCCCGGTAGCCGGTGCGCGCGCTGACCCGCAGCGAGGCGGTGTTGGCGACCGTGGCACCGGTGACCGCGCGGAGCGCGCCGAGGTGGCCGAACGCCAGCTCGAGCAGCATCAGCCGGGCCCGTCGCCCGAGGCCGCGGCCCTGGTCGGCGCGGGCGAGCCAGGAGGAGGTCCGCACCGTGCCCGCCGGGTCGTCGTACTCGTGGGCGAGCACGACCTGACCCAGCGCCCGCCCGCCCTCGATCACGGTCAGCGGCATCCGCCACCGACCCGCCGTCGGGACCTCCCGCAGCCGCCAGGCGTGCTCCAGGAACCGGCGGGCCGCGGCCCCGCCCTGCTCGGCGGGCCAGCCGAGCAGCTCCGGCTCACGGCCGGGCGCCACGATCCCGCCGGGCTCGGCCACGATCGCGGCCAGCTCGAGCAGCTCGACGTCGGTGGGCGGGGCGAGGAGCAGCCCGGCGTGGGCCACCGTGACGCCGAACTGCGGGTAGAGCGCCGCGAGGTCGTCGCGCAGCAGGCCGGGATCCACGACGCCCATCGTGGCGTGGATCCGGCATGATCACCGTCATGCGCGCGGTCTGCCCCGGCTCGTTCGACCCCGTGACCCTCGGGCACGTCGACGTCGTGCGGCGGGCCGCGGCGATGTTCGACGAGGTCGTGGTGGCCGTGGCGATCAACCCGAACAAGCAGGGCCTGTTCTCCGTCGACGAGCGCCGCGAGCTCATCGCGGGCACCGTCGCGGACCTCCCGAACGTGAGCACGGCCGCGTTCACCGGGCTGCTCGTCGACTGGTGTCGCGAGCAGGGCGTCGGGGTGATCGCCAAGGGCCTGCGCTCGGACACCGACTACGCCTACGAACTGCCGATGGCGCAGATGAACCGGCACCTCACCGGCGTCGACACGGTCTTCCTCACCGCCGACCCGGCGCACACCTTCGTCTCCAGCTCGCTGGTCAAGGAGGTCGCCCGCGGGGGCGGGGACGTCTCGGCCTTCCTCACCCCGGAGGTGCTCTCCGCGCTGAAGGCCAAGCTCGCCGGCTAGGCGGGCGGGACCTCGACACGCCGTGCCCTGGACGAATGCGCCGTGCGCGGGAGCGGGCGCCGCACACTGGCGGAGCTGTCGCGACGCAGGAGGTGGGCCGACGTGTACCGGGTGTTCGAGGCGCTCGACGAGCTGGTGACCATCTGCGAGGAGGCGCGCGGGGTCCCCATG
>JAICLN010000320.1 GCA_025925615.1 Actinomycetospora sp.
GGGTGTCGTCGAAGTCCAGGCTGTGGGCGAGCGTGCCGTTGACCAGCGCGGCCGACGGCGGGGGGAGGCGGCCACCGGTCGCGAACGAGGTCGCTCCGCCGGTGCCGCCCCAGTCGTCGACGACCGCTGAGACGATCCGCCCGGGCTCCTCGGCGCGGGCGGCGAGGCAGTTGCCGAGCAGGTCGACGGTGCGGGCGGCCATGTCGTCGCGCAGGTTGGCGGGCAGGCCCCCGACGGCGACGCGGGCGGCGAGGTCCGCGACCTGCTGCGCGGGGGTGCGGGAGGCCTGTCCGCGAGGGGAGGAACCGGCCGCTCTCTCCGCACGAGGGCTCACCTCGCGCCGGGAGGTGGGAGCCGTGCTCATGCGAGCACCGCCACCGGGCGCACGGGGGAGCCGGTGCCGCCGACGATGCGCAGCGGCGCCATGACGAAGAGGAACTCGGTGAGGCCCTCGGCCGACGCGTCCTCCAGGGCGAGGTGCTCCACGATGTGGATGCCGTGCTCGACGAGCAGGATCCGGTGCACCGGCAGGACCCGGTGCCCGGCGCCCGGCGGGATGCGCTCGAACGCCGTCGTGTCCGCGCCGGCCGCGACCACCCCGCGCTCCGCGAGCCAGCGCGCCCCGTCCTCGGTCACCCCCGGGACGCCGTCGGACTGGCCCAGGTAGGTCGCGGCGTCTCCGAAGTGGCGGGCCCACCCGGTGCGCACGAGCGCGACGTCGCCGCGGCCCGGCTCGGCGCCGGCCCGCTCGGCCGCCGCGGCGAGGTCGTCGGCGGTGACCCCCTCACCCGGCGGGAGGACGTCGACGCCGCGGGTGGCGGCCACGTCCAGCAGCACCCCCCGCGTGATCATCGGTGGGATGCGCTCGGCGCCGTGCTCGGAGTGCACCCCGCCGACCTGGGCCTCGAGCGCGTCGACGCCGCCGTGCAGGCACCCCTCGTGGCTGACGTGGGCGAGGGCGTCGACGTGGGTCCCGACGTGGCCGCCGGTCACCAGGATCTCGTTGGACGCGGACCCGCCGTCGGGACGGACCATGTCGCCGTGGCGGCGGATGAGCGTCATCCGGAACCCGGGGTGGTTCGGCGAGCAGGGCATGCCGGTGAACAGCGGCTGGCCGAGCTCGACGGTGCGCAGGCCGCCGGCGACCGCGTCGAGCAGGGCGCGGGTGCCGGCGGTGGTCGCGGCGGTGGAGGTGCTCACGGGGTCTCCCTGGGTCCGAGGTGGCGGGCGAGGACGGCCCGGGCGCCGGCGACGACCGCCGGGTCGACGAAGCGGCCGTCGGCGTCCCGGTAGGCGGTCTCGCCGTGCGCGGCGACCGAGTCGAGCAGTGCGCGGGCGCGGGTGAGCTCGTCGGCGGTGGCGGTGAAGGCCTCGTGGACGACCGGCACCTGGCGCGGGTGGATCACCGACCGGCCCCAGAACCCCCGGTCGCGGGCGAGGCGGCTGTCGGCGGCGAGGCCGTCGAGGTCGGGCAGGTCGGTCCAGACCGGGGCGAGCGGGGACGCCAAACCCGCCGCGCGGCTCGCGACGACGACCCGCTGCCGCGCCCAGTCCAGCGCCGACCGGTCGGACACCCGCAGGTCGGCCGCGAGGTCGGACTCGCCCAGGGACACCGCCGCGACCAGGGGGTGCGCGGTGGCCAGGGCGAACGCCCGCTCGACCCCGAGGGCCGACTCGACGAGCAGGTGCAGCGGGTGGCCGAGCCGATCCGCGAGCCGGGCCACCGTGTCGGGGTCATCGGCTTTCGGCACCCGGACCCCGTCGACCGCCGCGCCCGCCAGCACCGCGGCATCGGCCGCGCCCCAGGCACCGTCGGGAGCGTTCATCCGCACCCACAGCGGGCGGTCGCGCGGCTCTGCGGCGACGCCGGGCAGTGCCTCCCTCGCGGTGTCCTTCGCGCCGGGCGCGACGGCGTCCTCGAGGTCGACGACGACGGCCTCGGCGTCCCCGACCAGCGCCTTCGCCACCAGCTCCGCGCGGTGCCCGGGGACGTAGAGCCAGCTGCGGGCGACGCCCAGCCCGCCGACGCCCAGCCCGCCGACGCCCAGCCCGCCGACGCCCGGACCCGCGTTCACACCGCTCCGCTCGCGCGCAGGTCCGCCAGCCGGTCGGCGTCGACGCCGAGCCCGGCGAGGACCTCGGCGGTGTGCGCTCCCAACGGCGGGCCGGACGTCCGCACCCGACCCGGGGTCTCCGAGAGCCGGAACGGGACGTTCTGCATCCGGAGCGGGCCGAGCTCGTCGTCGTCGACGGTCACGACGCTCTCCAGCGCCGCGTACTGCGGGTCGGCGAGCACGTCGGCGGCGGTGTAGATGGGCGCGACGGCGGCCTCGGCCTTCTCGAACGCGTCCACCACCTCGTCGCGGTCGCGGACGGCGATCCAGGCCCCGACGGCGTCGTCGAGCTCGTCGGCGTGCTGCGCGCGGGTGGACCCGGCGGCGAACCACGGCTCGTCGATGTACTCCGGGCGTCCGACCAGGCGCATCACCCGCTCGGCGATCGACTGCGCGCTCGTCGAGACCGCGACCCACCGGCCGTCGGCGCACCGGTAGGTGTTGCGCGGGGCGTTGTTCGAGGAGCGGTTGCCGTAGCGGGGCTGCAGCTCGCCGAGCTGGTCGTAGGCGATCAGCTGCGGGCCGAGCACGGTCAGCAGCGGCTCGATGATCGCCATGTCGACGATCTGCCCCCGCCCCGTCGTCTCGCGTGCCCGCAGCGCCGTCATCACCGCGAACGCCGTGGTGAGGGCGGTGACGCCGTCGGCGAGGCCGAACGGGGGGAGGGTAGGCGGGCCGTCGGCCTCGCCGGTGATCGCGGCGAACCCGCTCATGGCCTCGGCGAGCGTGCCGAAGCCGGGGCGGTTCGCGTACGGGCCGGTCTGGCCGAAGCCGGTGACCCGGGCCATCACCAGGCCCGGGTTGCGCTCCTGGAGCACCTCGGGGCCGAGGCCCCAGCGCTCCAGGGTGCCGGGGCGGAAGTTCTCGATGACGACGTCGGCGTCCGCGGCGAGCTCGCGGAAGAGCTCCTGGCCCTCCTTCGTGGAGAGCACCAGGGTGATCGAGCGCTTGTTGCGGCCGAGCATCTTCCACCAGAGCCCGACGCCGTCGCGCTGGGCGCCGTGGGTGCGCGACGGGTCCCCGCGGGGGTGCTCCACCTTGATCACCTCGGCGCCGTGGTCCCCCAGGAGGGTCGCGGCGAGCGGGCCGGCGAACAGCGTGGCGACGTCGAGGACCTTGAGGCCGGCGAGGGCGCCCGCCTCGTGGGCGGTGGGGTCGGCGGGGCGACTCATCGAGCCGTCCTCTCTGCCGCGACGGCGGCGGACGTGCGGCGCGGGTCGGCGCCGAGGCGGAGGGAGATGCGGTCGGCGACGGCGACGACGCGGGGGGCGATGGCGGCGACGAACTCGTCGGTGACGCGGTAGCGCGGGCCGCACACCGAGATCGCGCCGATGACCTCACCGGACACCCCGAAGACGGGGGCCGCGACGGAGCCGGCGTCGGCCTGGCGCTCGCCGGCCGAGGCGGCGTAGCGGTGCTCGACGATGCGGTCGAGCTCCGCGCGGAGGAGATCGGGGTCCACGACGGTGCGCGGGGTCAGGGCGACGAGCCCGGCGGCGAGGATCTCCTCGCGCTGCTCGGGGTCTCCGAAGGCGAGCATGCACTTGCCGGAGCTGCCGGCGTGCAACGGGAACCGGCGGCCCAGCTCCACGGTCATCTTGATCTCGTGGGTCCCGACGACCTGGTCGAGGTAGACCCGGCCGTGGGGCACCGGGGTCGAGAGCGTGACGGTCTCGTGGGTCGCGTCGCGCAGCTCGCGCAGCAGCGGCAGCGCGGCGCTGCGCACGTCGGACTCCCGCAGGGCGCGGGCCCCGATCGCGACGGCGGCCGGCCCGAGCCGGTACTCGCGGCTGACCGGGTCGAGCGTGACCATCCCGCGGCTGGAGAGCGAGACCAGGATCCGGTGCACGACGGCCTTCGACAGGTCCAGCTCGCGCGCGATCCGGGAGACGCCGAGCGTCGAGGGGCCGTCGACGAAGAGCAGGAGGACGTCCGCGACCCGGGACGTCCCCTCCGTGCCGCCGCTCGCCTCGGCCACCGCGCACCCTCCTCCGGTCGTACCGCTGATCGAAACGCAGCGTGACCCCTCGTTCCGTTCGGCGTCAAGTAGTGAGGCCAAGCCGTTGCGTACGGGCGGCTGAGCTGCTCAGATGTCGAGGGAAGCGCTCGCAGGAGCGTTTCCCCCAACGGAACGGTCGATGACGGGAGCGAGCGGATGGCGGACGTCGACCTGCTCGTGGCGGGCGCGGGCGGTGGCCTCGCCGGCGCCCTGCGCGCGGCGGAGGCGGGCCTCGACGTCGTCGTCGCCGAGGCGAACTCGCACTACCGGCGGGGCAACAACACCGCCATGTCGACGGCGATGGTCCCCGGGCCCGGGAGCCGCTTCCAGCGCGCCGCGGGCGTCGAGGACTCCCCGGAGCGCTTCCTCGCCGACGTCGCCGCGAAGAC
>JAICLN010000366.1 GCA_025925615.1 Actinomycetospora sp.
GCACGAGGCTGTTGGGGTTGCGGGTCGCGACGGCGACGGTGCGGGTCACGGGGTCGACGACGACGCCCTCGGGCGCCGAACCCACCGGGATCTGCCGGCCCGGGGGCGCCGTCGCGGGGGCGGGGGCCGACTGCGGCTCGGCCGCGAGCGGGAGCCCGCGGGTGTCCGGACGGGTGCCCTCGGTGGGCACGCCCGGCGGGAGCAGACCCGTCGTCGGGGTCGGCGCTCCCGACGGGGCCGTGGTCGCCGGGGCCGGCGCGCTCGCGGGCGGTTCGTTGCTGCAGGCGGTCAGACCCACGACCGCGGCGGCGAGGCCGACCGCGAGCAGGACGCGGGCTCGGCGTCGAGGCATGGGCGGAGTATTCCGTTCGGACGCGCCCCGCGCTCCGTGTGGGTCCGTGGGGACCCGTCGAACGGGGGCCCCGACGCACCGGTCGCCGCTTCGTGGCACCGTCGCGGGCAGACCCCGCCGGGCAGGACGCCCGACGCACACCGCCGCACCGCCGGCCTCATGGAGGACGTTCATGGCCACGACCACGGTCTCGGTACCCGAGATCCACTGCGACCACTGCCGCGCCGCGATCGAGGGGGCCCTGTCCCCGATCGACGGCGTGGAGGGCGTCGACGTCGACCTCGAGGCCCGGGTGGTCCGCATCGACCACGACGACGAGCTCGCGCTCGGCTCCGTCGTCGAGGCCATCGAGGACCAGGGGTACGACGTCCCCGGCCGCGACGCCTACATGCGGGCCTGAGCCGCTAGGCCGTCTTGGTGGCCTTCTCGTCGCCGCTCTCGTCGTCGGCCTTCTTGCGGCGCGAGCGCGACGAGGACCCGGTCTTCGTCCCGGACGACGCGCTCTTCTTCTCGCTCGACTCGGCGCTCTTCGACGACGAGGCCTTCTTGCGCGTGCTCTTCGCGCCGGACTCCTCCGTGGCCTGGGCCTTCTCGGACTGGGCCTTCTCGGACTGGGCCTTCTCGGACTGGGCCTTCTCGGATCGGGCCTTCTCGGGCTGGGCCTTCTTCGGCTGGGCCTCCGGCTCGGGCGCGTCGCTCGACCCGCCGTCCGCGGCCTTCCCGCCCGCGGCCTCCACCGAGCGTCGCAGCGCGGTGAGGAGGTCGGTCATGTCGTCGGTCTCCTCGGCCGCGGTCTCCTCCGGGGCCGGGCGCCCCCCGCCGTGCTCGCGCTTGTACTCGATGAGGTCGGCGACGGCCTGGCGGTAGTCGTCCTCGAACTCGCCGACCTCGAAGTCGCCCGAGAGCGAGTCGATCAGCGACGAGGCCATCGCCATCTCCTGCGGGCGGACCTCGACCGAGCCCTCGAGCACCGGGAAGTCGGCCTCGCGGACCTCGTCGGGCCAGAGCATCGTCTGGAGCACGATCGCGTTGTCGCGCACGCGCAGCAGGGCGAGCGTCTCGCGCTGGCGCAGCGCGACCTTGACCAGCGCCATCCGGTCGGTCTCGCGCAGCGCCTCGCGCAGCAGCGAGTACGGCTTGAGGGCCTTGCTCTCCGGCTCGAGGTAGTAGCTCTTGTCGAGCAGCAGGGCGTCGACCTGGTCGGCCGGGACGAACTGCACGACGTCGATCTCGTGGCCGGTCGCGGTCGGGAGCGAGGCGAGGTCGTCGTCGTCGAGCATGATCAGCTGCCCGTCGTCGGTCTCGTAGCCCTTCGCGATCTCGGAGTACGCGACCTCCTCGCCGCACACCGAGCACGTCCGCTTCTGGCGGATCCGACCGCCGTCGAGCTCGTGCACCTGGTGGAAGCGGATGTCGTGGTTCGTCGTCGCGGCGTAGAGCCGCACGGGCACGTTGACCAGCCCGAACGACACGGCGCCGTTCCAGATCGCGCGCATCGCGCGGCTCCCCTCGCTCCGCCGCCCGTCACCGGACGTGACGGCACATTCCCCTTCAGGATGCCCCACATGCGTCTCCGCTCCCAGGATCGGCGCGCGATGGCTCGGCGGCCGGACGCCGGCGTCCTGTTGAGCACGCCGATAGGGGCACGTTGCTGGCGTCCGACGCGCGAACGGCGCCGTCCACGCATCCCGCGACACGCCGGGGGTGCTCGCGGCGGGACTGTCGGTGGTGCAGGGCACGATGTCGGGCATGCAGGGTGTCGGTGAGCGCAACGCCGGGATCCGGCCGATGCAGCCGGTGTCCGGTCGCCTCCCCGTGGGCCGGGAATGGAGCTACGAGGTCGACTGGAGCGGCATCCGGCTGCTGGCCGACGTCGACCAGGGGACGCTGTGCCTGCGCACCCTCGAGGGCGACGACGTGACGGCGCGGTTCCCCGAGTTCGCGGGACTGGCCGATGTCGTCGCCGACGGCCTGTTCGACGGCGAGGCGGTGCTGCTGGACGCGGGCCAGCCGTCCTCGCTGGCGCTGGTCGACCGGCTGCGGCGCGCGGACCCCCGCCGGGCCCGCTCGCTCGCCCGCGCCCGTCCGGCGATCTTCATGGTGTACGACGTGCTGCGCCTCTACGGCGTCGGGCTGACCGAGCGCCCGCTCGAGGAGCGCCGCGCCACCCTCGGGCGGCTCGCGCTCGACGAGGTGGGGCGCATCCAGGTCTCGCCGGAGTACGACGACGGCGTGGCGCTGCTGGCCGGCGTGCGCGAGCAGGGGCTGCCGGGGGTGATGGCCCGGCGGCGGGAGAGCCCGTACGACGCCGGGTCGGGCGAGGACTGGGTGCGGGTGGTCGCGGGGGTCGACCCGGCGCCCACCGGGCCGACCGAGGTCCTGGCCGACCTCCCGATCCCGGAACGTCCCCGGCGCGAGCCCGCGCCGGAGACGCCCGCGGCTCCGGCCCTCGCCCCGCCGCTGCCCGGGCTGCCCGCGCCCACCTCGGCCGGACCCGCGGAGTCGGGGTCGGGGCGCGGCCGGCACAGCCGGGAGGAGGAGCCGCCCGGCCTGTGGTGAGCGGTCGGTCCGCGGCGAGCGATCAGTCGCGCCGTCCGGCTAGTCCTCCGGGGCCGCCGACTCCAGCGCGTCGCTGGTCCAGCCGATGATCCGCCCGCCCGAGCGGCCGAGCTCGCGCATCGCCTCGAGGTGCTCGGCCGGGACCCCGTGGAGGTCGATCCGGACCTCGCGCCGGTCCAGGCGAGCGGCGTCGAGCGAGGCCCGGCCGTCGTGGCCCGCGGTGAGGGTCGCGAGCAGCCGGCCGGTGGAGGCGAGCGAGCCGCGGGCGGCGCCGAGCCGGCCGAGGGCGTCGTCGAGCGCGGCCAGCAGCGCCTAC
>JAICLN010000022.1 GCA_025925615.1 Actinomycetospora sp.
ACGATCGAGGCGGAGCGCCAGTCCGCCGGGCGGTCCACGACGCCGACGACCGCCGCGGCCCCGAGCGCGAGGGCCGCCACGAACCCGCCCGCGATGGTGGCCCGGGTGTGGCTGCGCAACGGGTCGGTCCGGGGTGCCGGGTCCCGGCGCACCAGGGCGGACGCGACGCGTCGAGTGGTGAACCGCTGCGCGACGACCTGGCCCGACGTCGCGGCGCGCCTCCCCGGCGGGTCCGCGGACGGCGTGGCGCCGGTGCCGGGCTCGGGCGGGGCGGACATGGTCCGGCGATCGTGGCACAGCGGCGCGCGCCACGGACCCCGAACGCCGGGGTCAGCCAGGCGGGCGCGGGGAGATCCGCAGGTGGATCGAGGCGTGGACGGCCTCCGTGCCCGCGGCGTCGCGGATCGCGACCTCGACCGTCACGTCCTCCTTGTCCGGGCCGAAGACGGGCGGCGTGGCGAACCCGGCGTCGGCGGTCACCGACGTCTTCGCCGTCGCGAGGTAGCGGACCTCCATCCCGATCGGGATCCAGCGGTGCGAGGGCGGGACCGCCGCCTCGGCGAGCACCCCCATCGCGTACTCGGCGAGGTTGCACGAGGCGATGGCGTGCACCGTGCCGAGGTGGTTGTGGAGCAGCCACCACTTCTGCATGCGGACACGGCTGTGCTTCTCGTCGAGCTCGGCGATCACGGGGGCCGCCGTGAGGAAGTACGGTGCGCGCAACCACACCGCGCCGCTGACGAGCAGGCGGCCGGGCAGCGTGCCGGAGAAGCGGTTCCACGAGGACAGCACGGCGCTCATGCCACGACCCTACTCACGGGTAACCAAGTCTGTACACAGGTCCACCGGGCAGTGTCCGGTCCCGATGTCCGTCCTGACCGCCCGCCTGCACGCCCGCCGGGCCCGCCGCCGCGCCCGCTCCGCACGGGCCGGGAGCGCCGTCGTCGTGGTCCTCGCCGTTCTCCTCGCCCTCGGCGCGGCCGACGCCCCCGCCGTGGCGCTCGTGCCCGGGACGCCCGCCGACCCGGCCGCCTTGGCCGCCACCCCGCCGATGGGCGTGAACGACTGGAACGCCGTCGGCTGCACCGACGCCTTCGACGAGGCCTGGGTACGGGCCCAGGCCGACGCGCTCGTGTCGACCGGGCTGCGCGACGCCGGCTACCGCTACGTCAACCTCGACGACTGCTGGGCGGCCCCGCAGCGCGACACCGCGGGGCGCCTCGTCCCCGACCCGGTCCGATTCCCGAACGGCATCGCCGCGCTCGCGGACTACGTGCACGCCCGCGGGCTGCGCCTGGGCATCTACACCAGCGCCGGCACGCTGACCTGCGACGCCCGCGGGTTCCCCGCCTCGCTGGGCCACGAGACGACGGACGCCGCCTCGTTCGCCGCCTGGGGCGTCGACTACGTCAAGGACGACGACTGCTCCACCGCGGGCACCGACGCCGTCGCGCGGTACACGACGATGGCCCGCGCCCTGCGCGCCACCGGGCGCCCGATGGTCTTCGCGGTCTGCGACAAGGGCAGCTCCGCGCCCTGGGTGTGGGCACCCGGCATCGCACAGCTCTGGCGGACGACCCACGACGTCGCGGACGACTGGGCCTCGGTCGCGGACATCATCCGGCTCGACGCGGCGGTGGCCGGGCGTTCGGGACCGCCGCCGGGCCGCGGGTGGAACGACCCGGACATGCTCGAGGTGGGGAACGGGCTGACCCCGGCCGAGCAGGCGTCGCAGATGGTCGTCTGGTCGATGCTCTCCGCCCCGCTGCTCGCAAGCACCGACCTGTCGCGGGGGGACCCGGCGACGCTCGCGCTGCTCGGCAACCGAGATCTGATCGCGATCGACCAGGACCCGGCGGCACGCCCGCCGACGGTCGACCTCGACGAGGCCACCGGCCGGCTGGTCCTGCGCCGCGTCCTCGCCGACGGCTCCCTCGCGGTGTCGGTGACCACGCTGGGCGACGCCGCGGTGACGGTGCCCGCGGGGGTCTCCGGGCGGGATCTCGTCGACGGCGGACGGCTGCTCCCGGGGGCCGTCGTCGCGCCGCACGCCAGCATCGTCGTGCGCGGCGGATGACCATCCGGACCAGCACGGATTCCGGGGAGCGGAACATTCCACAGACGTGTTGCGGTGCGCGAGGCATATGGATCATCCAGATGGGGGAACTGGAGAGGTGGAGCGGCCCGAGTCGCGAACCCCGAGGAGCACCCCATGCCCACGCCCCCCGTCGTCCCCGGCCTGAACCTGCGTCACACCAGTCCGGCCGCGCTCGCCGAGCGCCTCGTACCGATCCTGCGCGACGTGCCCTTCCCGGCCCGCCGCTGGCAGGTCGTGACCGCCGGGGAGATCTACGGCTGTGACGGCGTGACGCGCGAGCTGCTCGCGCGGCTGCCGGAGGCGGAGTTCGCCACCCCGCAGGAGCTGCTGACGACGCTCTCGGCCGTGCTCACCGGCCGTCCGGTCCCCGTGCGGCCGACGATGCGGGGCATCGCCCCCGCCGGTCGCGGTGCCCGCCCCGGCCTCCCCACCCGCATGCCGCACCGGGCGCTCGCGGCCCGCCGCCCGCGGATGCCGCGGCCCGCCTGACGCGCGAGGAGTCAGGACCGCGTCCAGCGGCGCACCACGGTCTCGAACGGCACGACGAGGGGGGAGTCGCTGTCCGGGAACGCCCGGTCGAGGTGGTCGCGGGCGCCGCGGAACACCGCGTCCTGGTCGGCGACCGGGAGCTCGAGCACGCCGCTGTAGGTGCAGACCATCCCGGCCACGTCGTCGCGGGACATGCTCCGCGTCCAGCGGACCGTGACCGCGTCCGGGAGCTCGTCGACGAACCCGTGGCCGGCCGGCAGCTCGATGTCGAAGCCGCGCCGGGACAGCCGGGCCGAGCCGTCGGCCGCGGCCCGGCCGATCCCGCGCACCTCGGCGACCCAGTCCACCGTCGGGTCCGCCCGGCTCCACAGCAGTCCGAGCACGCCGCCGGGACGCAGGACGCGGGCGATCTCGGCGGTCGCGACCGGCGGGTCGAACCAGTGCCACGCCGAGGACGCGAGCACGGCGTCGAGCGAGCCGGTCGCGAGCGGGATCGCCTCGGCCAGCCCGCGGACCGGGAGCGCCGCGGGGGTCGTCGCGGCGAGGCGGGCCAGCATGCGCGGGTCGGGCTCGACGGCGACGACGGCGGGTGCGCCGGCGCGGGCGAGGACCGCACGGGTCACGAGGCCGGTCCCCGCGGCGAGATCGGCGACCCGCCGGGCGTCGGTGGGGACGACGTGGTCGAGGGCCTCCGGCGCCGGGGCCGGCCGCAGCCGGTCGTAGGCGTCGGCGCGGGTCCCGAAGGTCAGCGCGCGCGACATGGCCCGACCGTAGGACGGCGGCTCCGGCCCACGAAATCGGCGGCGGTGATCGTCCCGTTCGTCCTGGCGTGCGAGCCGGCTCGGCGTTGGCCCGGTCTCGACGACGTCACCCCGGACCGAACAGCGACCGCGCGACCGCGTCGTCGTGACGCGGTTGCGCGAGAGTACTTCGCGCTGCCGAGGCCGGACGGTGACCTGCGCGCGATCCGACGAGGGCCCGGACGCTCGGCGTCCGGGCCCTCCTCGTGGACGGCTCAGCTGGTGGGCGCGGTGAGGTCGTAGACCGTCGGCCCGCCGACCGTCGTCGCGGCGTAGTGCGCCGCGACCCAGTCGGTGATCTGGGAGCCGATGGAGTCCGACCCACCCTGGCCGCCCACCCCGCCCCCGTCGCCGGAGCTGACGAAGTAGTGCACGTCGCCGCTCGCGACCAGGGCCTGGAACTCCGCGAGGGTCGAGGCGGCATCCGTGCCGCTGAACCCGCCGATGGCCATGACCGCCGCGTCGGAGGACAGCTCGAGCGAGCCGTCATGCTCACGACAGTGCCCGCCCGCTCTGTCCGGTTCCTGGGGCGTCGTCGTGGGCCTGCTGTGAGCCGCCGGGACGGTGTGCGCCCGGGGCGCTGTGAGGCTGACGTGGGGTTCTGGTGGCGATCGACACCGAAGTCGCCCCGGATCACGGTGACGGCGGGGCGGCGAGCGGGAACCATGGTGAGGTGAGCGGGACCACGACGGGGCGCAGGCGTGTGCGCGTGGTCGCGCGCTCGCTCGTCGTCGTGGTGTCCGCCGCCGTCCTCGCGGTCACGGCGTTCGCCTGGACCCAGGTGCGTCTCCTGGATCGATCCACGGCCTCCGCGTCGGTCCTCGCGGGGAACCAGCCGGCCGGGCCGGCGGCCGAGCAGAACATCCTGCTGCTCGGCGTCGACAGCCGCACCGACCCGCAGGGCAACCCGCTGCCACCGGCCCTGCTCGACGCGCTCCACGCCGGCGACACCTCCGACGGCGGCGACACCGCGGACTCGATCATCGTCGTCCACGTCCCTGCGGGAGGCGGTCGCGCGACCGCGATCTCGATCCCGCGGGACTCCTTCGTGCAGCTCGCCGACGGTTACGGGACCCACAAGATCAACTCGGCCTACTCGCGCGCCGTCGCGTACACGACGGACTCGCTCACGAGCACGATCGGCGCGTCGGGGGCCCCGACCTCGCCGTTCGCGCCCGAGTCGGGGCCGTCCCCCGCGGCGGACGACCCCGCGGTGCGGCGGGCCGCGCTCGCGGCGGGCGCCCGGACCACCGTCGACACCGTGCAGCAGCTCACCGGCCTGCGGATCACCCACTTCGCGTCGGTCAACCTGGCCGGGTTCGCCGACGTCAGCCAGGCCATCGGCGGGGTGCCGGTGTGCCTGCGCGCCCCCGTGGACGACTCGTACTCCGGACTGCGGCTCCCGGCCGGACCGCAGGTGGTGAGCGGGACGCAGGCGCTCGCGTTCGTGCGCCAGCGCCACGGGCTCCCGAACGGCGACCTCGACCGCATCGTGCGCCAGCAGGTCTTCCTCGCCGGGGCGACGACGCGGCTGCTCTCGGCCGGCACCCTGGCCAACCCGTTCGCGCTCGACCGGCTCGCCGGGGTCATCGGCCGCTCGGTGACCCTCGACTCCGGGTGGGACATCCTCTCGTTCGCCACCCAGATGCAGGGCCTCTCGGCGGGCTCGGTCACCTTCCGCACCATCCCGACGGGGACCGACGAGCTCTCGACGCCCGAGGACGGCCAGGCGGTGCAGGTCGACCCGGCGCAGGTGCGCTCCTTCGTCTCCGACGCGGTCGACATCGACAACGGGATCGTGCGACCGGTGTCGGGGCCCACCGACGCCTCGGTGTCGCGCGCCGCCGCGCAGAGCGAGGACCCGTCGGCGGACACACAGGACGCGGGCTCCACGACCCCGGTGCCCACGCCCGCCCCGGTGCCCCCGCCGATCACGGCCGCGGCCCCGGGGTGCGTCAACTAGTACGACGCTCCCGACGACGTCCCGTTCGTCCGGGGTGCCGCAGGCTAACGGTCCCACAAAGCGAACGGCACTCTCGCTGCGCACGAGGCAGCGAGAGTGCCGTTCGCTCGATCAGGTGCAGGCGCTCCCTACGACGACGGCGCCCGCTCCGTCCCGAGGGTCACCGGGACCTGGCGCGGCTGGCCGCCCGGCGACTGCACGGTCATCGTCACCTGCGCGCCCGGGTTCTCGGCTCGGACGGCGGCAACGAGGGAGTCGCCGTCGTCGATGAGGCGGTCGTCGATCTTCGTGACGACGTCGCCCTGCTTGAGCCCCGCGTTGGCGGCCGGGCCGCCGGGGGTCACGGTGCCGATGGTGGCGCCGTTCTCCGACGCCGCGCCCTGCTGGTCCTGCGCGACGCCGACCCCGAGGACGGCCTGGTTCGCGAAGCCCTGCTGCGCGAGCTGGTCGCCGATCCGCTTCGCCTGGTCGATCGGGATCGCGAATCCGAGCCCGATCGAGCCGGACTGCTGCTGGCCGCCGCCGGAGGAGGAGCCCAGCGACGCGATCGACGAGGTGATCCCGATGACGCGGCCGTCCATGTCGACCAGGGCCCCGCCGGAGTTGCCGGGGTTGATCGCGGCGTCGGTCTGGATCGCGTCGGAGACCGTCGCCTGACCCGAGCCCTGGCCGCCGGCGACCACCGGACGCTGCAGGGCGGAGACGATGCCCGAGGTGACGGTGCCGGTCAGACCCAGCGGCGAGCCGACGGCGACGACGCCCTGGCCGACCTGCAGCTGGCTGGAGCTGCCGATGGTGACCGGGGTCAGGCCGGAGACGCCGGCGGCGCGCACGACGGCGAGGTCGGCCGTCGCGTCGGTGCCCACGACCTGCACCGGGGCGACCTGGCCGTTCTGGAACACCGCCTGGAGCTGGGGCGCCTGCTGCTGCGGTTGCTGCTGCTGGCCGCCACCGAGGAGCCCGCCGAGCCCGCCCACTCCGCCGCCGGAGGACTGCTGCTGGGGCTGCCCGGCCTCGAGCACGTGGGCGTTGGTGAGGATGAGCCCGTCGGCGGAGATGACGATCCCGGAGCCCTCGCCGGACGCGCCGCGCAGCTGCACGACGCTCGGCAGCACCTTCTGCGCGACCGACTCGACCGACCCGGCCGGCGCCGCGGAGCCCGAGGACGACGACGAGCCCGAGGTCCCGGCGAGCACGGAGCTGCCGCCGCCCGACCCGCCGGCGCTCGCCGCCTCGTAGCCGACGACGCCGCCGACCCCGCCCGCCACGAGCAGCGCGGCCAGCGCCGCCGAGACGAGCACGAGCGGGCTGCGCCGACGACGGCCGTCGCCGCCGCCCGACCCGCCGGTCGACCAGTGCGCCGTCGGGGGCGGTCCCGACGGGGGCCCGGAGGAGGGCTGTCCCCATCCGCCGGCCCGGGGCCCGGTCGCCCACGGCGAGCCGTGCTGCTCGGTCGGCTGCTCGGTCCGCGGCATCGTCGCGGTGCCGCCGGGTGCCTCACCGGCGCCCGGGGCCCGCCCGGGGTTGGCCGGGGTCGGGGGCGCGTCGTAGCCGGGCTGCTCCTGCCGGGATGCGTCGTGCTGCGCGGGTTCGTAGCGCACTCCGGCGCTCGCGGACCCGTCGCGCGGGGCGGGGCCGGCGGAAGGGGCTGGTTCGCCGGGCTGTCCTGCCCTGGCGAACGGGTCCTGGTCGCTCATGAGTGCGAGCGTCCTCCTGTCGTCTGTGGGTGCCCTGCGGCTTGTCTGCAAAGTTCCTGAGATCGGTGTGGTCACCCGTACCAGGAACCGGACGTCGAGGGACGAACGGCTCCGGGACGGACACAGGCGAACCACAGCTCGTCTCCAGTCCGTGGACATCGTGCCTGCCGACCCTGGGGGCATGGTGTCCCCGGCCCTCTGTGGTCCCTCCTCGGCCGGTGACCCGGTCGGTGGCGATCGACGCCGGGGCACCCACAGGACGATCACAGGCGGGTCCCACCGTCCGTCCACGTCCGGCTCCGACGGTGATGACATGACCGCAGCGATCGCTCCCCGCACCCCGGACCCGTCCGGGGATGCCCCGCTCCCCGGCGGCCGACCCTCGCCCCGCGCCGCCGTCGAGCCCGACGACTCCGCCCCCGTCCTCGACGTCGTCGTCCCGGTCTTCAACGAGGAGCGCGACCTCGGCCCCTGCGTGCAGCGGCTCCACGCGCACCTCACCGAGGCGTTCCCGTACCGCTTCCGCATCACGGTCGCCGACAACGCCTCGACCGACCGCACCCTCGCCGTCGCCCAGGCCCTGGTCACCCAGTACGACGAGGTGTCGGTCGTCCACCTCGACCAGAAGGGCCGGGGCCGGGCCCTGCGGGCGGTGTGGTCGGCGTCGGACGCGCCGGTGCTCGCCTACATGGACGTCGACCTCTCGACGGACCTCAACGCGCTGCTCCCGTTGGTCGCGCCGCTGATCTCGGGGCACTCCGACCTCGCGATCGGCTCGCGCCTCTCCCGGACCTCGCGGGTGGTCCGCGGCGCCAAGCGGGAGATCATCTCCCGCTGCTACAACGTGATCCTGCGGGGCACGCTGCGCGCGCGGTTCTCCGACGCCCAGTGCGGCTTCAAGGCGATCCGCGCCGACGTCGCGGAGCGCCTGCTCCCGCTGGTCGAGGACACCGCGTGGTTCTTCGACACCGAGCTGCTGGTGCTCGCCGAGCGCTCGGGGCTGCGGATCCACGAGGTGCCGGTCGACTGGGTCGACGACCCCGACTCCCGCGTCGACGTCGTGGCGACCGCGGTGGCCGACCTCCGGGGCGTCGCGCGGGTCGGGAAGGCGCTCGCGACGGGGGCGCTCCCGGTCGCGCAGCTGCGCCGCGAGCTCGGGCGGGCGGAGATCGTGGGCACCGGCGCCGACGAGACCGCGGGGGTGGCCCCGGGCATGACCGCCCAGATCCTGCGCTTCGCGCTGATCGGCGTCATCTCCACCGTGGCGTTCCTGCTCCTCTACTCACTCTTCCGCACCGCGATGCCGGCCCAGGTCTCCAACCTGTTCGCCCTGGTGATCACCGCCGTCGCGAACACCGCCGCCAACCGCCGGCTCACCTTCGGCATCCGGGGCAAGCGCCACGCCGGGCGCAGCCAGGTCGAGGGCCTCGTCGTGTTCGGCCTCGGGCTGGTGCTCACCTCCGGCTCGCTCGCCCTGCTCGACGTCGTCTCGCCCGGCGCGGGCCACGTCACCGAACTGGTCGTGCTCGTGATCGCGAACGCCGTCGCCACGCTGCTCCGCTTCGTCGCGTACCGCTCGTGGGTGTTCCACCCGCGCCGCCAGTCGGCCTAGTCCCGGTGTCAGCGATGTCGCATCGCTGACACTGGACGTCCGAAAAGCCACATCGTCGAACTTCCGCCTGTTCCAGGAGCCCCGCCCCGCCATGAGCACGACCACCGACGCCCGGACCGCGGCGTCCGCGTCCGACGACGACCCCGCCACCGCGCGGCTCGCCGTCCCCGCCGCACGGACCCGTCCCTCGTGGGGCCGGCGGCTGGTGCGCGGACGGCCCGACGACCCCGCCTGGGTCCGCCCCACCTACTGGCTGCTCCTCGTGGCGAGCGCGGCCACCTACCTGTGGGACCTCGGCGCGGCCGGCTGGTCGAACTCGTTCTACGCGGCCGCGGTCCAGGCGGGCACGCAGTCTCCGAAGGCGTGGCTGTTCGGAGCCCTCGACGCGCCCGCCTCGATCACCGTCGACAAGCCCCCGGCCGCGATATGGGTCATGGCGCTCTCCGGACGGATCTTCGGCTTCTCGACGTGGTCGATGCTCGTCCCGGAGGCGCTCATGGGCGTCGCGTGCGTGGCGCTGGTCTACGCCCTCGCCCGGCGCTGGTCCGGGCCGCGGACCGCGCTCGCCGCCGGCGCCCGCCACGCCGCCAAGCCGGCCCCCGCGCAGATGTTCACGGGAAACAACCCCGACGCGATGCTCGTCCTCTGCATGGTCGCCGCGGCGTACACGACGGTGCGCGCCGTCGACGCCGCCGGGACGAGGGCCGGGACGTGGTGGCTGGTGGCGGCCGGCGCGCTCGTCGGGCTCGGCTTCCTCACCAAGCAGCTGCAGGTCGCCCTCGTCGTCCCGGCCCTCGCGCTGGTCTGGTTGATCGTGGCCCCGACGACGCTGCGGCGCCGGATCGGTGACCTCGTGGCCGCCGGCGTCGCGGTCGTGGTCTCGGCCGGCTGGTACGTGGTGCTGGTCCAGCTCTGGCCGGCCTCGTCGCGGCCCTACATCGGCGGCTCCACCGACAACTCCCTGCTCGAGCTCGCTCTCGGCTACAACGGCCTCGGCCGCATCCTCGGCGGGGAGGGCAACGGTGGCGGTGGCGGCCGGCCCCGCGGCGGCGCGCCCGGCGCGTTCCCCGGAGGCTCCGGCATGGCTACGACGCCGGGTGGGGTCGGTGGCGGCGGGATGCCCGGCGGTCCGGGCGGCCCGGGCGGTGGCGGGCCGGGCGGCGACTTCGGCGGCTCCCCGAGCCCGTGGCGGATGCTCACCTCGGAATTCGCGGGCAACGCCTCGTGGCTCCTGCCGGCCGGGGTCGTCGTGCTGATCGCCGGCCTGTGGTTCACCCGCAGGGCCCCCCGGACCGACCGGCCGCGTGCCCTGCTGCTGCTCGGGGGCGCCTGGATGCTCGTCCACACCGTCGTCTTCTCGGCGATGAGCGGGACGATCCACCCCTACTACACCGTCGCGCTCGTCCCCGGGGTCGCGATCACCGCCGCCGCGGGCGCCTCGATCCTCTGGCGCGAGCGCGCCTCGCTCGCCGCGCGGATCGTGCTCGCGGTGACCGTCGTCGGCACCGCCGCGTGGAGCGCCGTCGTCCTGACCCAGGCCGACTGGGGCCTGTGGCTGCGCTGGGTCGTCCTCGCGGCGGGCGTGCTCGGCGCCGTCGGGCTGCTCCTGCCGCGCTTCGTGGCCCGCCGGGCAGGCGCCCTCGTGGTCGCGGTCCTCGCGCTGGTCGGGACGGTCGGTGCCTCCACGGCCTACGCGGCGGTGACCGCCGCGACCCCGCACTCCGGGTCGATCGTCACCGCCGGCCCGAACCCCGGGATGGGTGGCCCGGGCACGGGCGGTGCGGGACGCCCGGACCACGGCGGCCGGGCCGACCGGACCCGCGGCGGCGCGCCGGGCGGCCCCGGGGAGCAGGCCTCGCCGCAGCTGGTCGCCCTGCTGCAGGGGGCCGGGACCCGCTGGGCCGCCGCGACGACGGGCGCGATGAACCAGGCCGGTCTCCAGCTGGCCTCCGGGGTGCCGGTCATGCCCGTCGGCGGCTTCATGGGCAGCGACCCGGCCCCGACCCTCGCGCAGTTCCAGCAGGACGTCGCCGCCGGCCGGATCCGCTATTTCATCGAGGGGGGCGGTCCCGGCGGTGGCGGGATGGGCGGCCCCGGCGGCGGTCCGATGAGCCGCGGCACGTCCGGGGAGATCAGCTCCTGGGTGACCGCCCACTTCACGAAGATCGAGGTCGGCGGACGCACCGTCTACGACCTGGGGCGTCCGCTGTCGTAGACCGCGGTGCCGGCCGGCGCGGCGGTGTCCCTCCCCCGACACCGCCGCGGCGGCGTGCCCGGGTCGTGACGCGGATCCACAGACGGCACTCAGGGACCGGCCAGGATCGCGAGCCACCATCGGGGACATGAGGTTCTCGTTGCCGTCGGGGTGGCACGCCGTCTCCCCGACCTCCCGTCCGCGGGCTCCCCGCGGCGGGGCCCGGGAACAGCCGAGCACCCCCGCGCCTGCCCAGCACGCCCCGACCCAGCACGTCCCGACGGACCTCCCGAGCGGATCGCTGCCGGTCCCGGGCGACGCCCCCGCGGCCGGCGAGCGCCTCGTCGACGACACGCCGGCCACCGTCGAGGTCGTCGCCTCCCGCTCCACCGCCCGGCTGCTGGAGACGGTGGCGCCCCCGTCGTGGCGGATCGTCGCGACGGAGCGCCCCTCGCACCACCCGTGCGTCGACTTCGTCGTGCTCCTCGATCCCGACCCCGCCGTCGTCGTCGACCTCATCGAGCGCCAGCCCGGCGCCGAGGTCGTCGTGCTCCTCGGGCGGAACGCGCCGACCACGCGGCTCGTCGCGATGCTCGATGCGGGCGTCTCGATCTGCCTGCGGGAGAGCCCGGCCCGCCTCGTGGCGGGCCACATGCTCGCCCGCCGGCGCCGCGGCGGTCCCCGACGCCGGGCCCGGGTGGACGGTTGAGGAACCCATTGACCCGTCCGGTGTAACGCTTGACCGGATCTCGTGCGATGCGTGGTCGACGGTCCCGCGGTGTGGCGGGGCGGGAGACCGAGGAGCACGGGTGAGGGCTGGCAGGGCGATCCGCGTCGCGGCGCTGGTGACCGCGGGTCTGATGAGTGCGGCCGTGGTCGCGCCGGGGATCGCGTCCGCGGCGACGACGTCGACCTGTACGGCGGAACAGACGCTCGACGCGTCGGGGCAGTGCGTCCCCCTCTCGGGAAGCTCGTCGACCACGGGCACCGGGACGACGACCGACACGACGACGAGCGTCCCCACGACGACGGAGCAGGTCCCGACGACGTCGGGTGGTGCGGTCGGGTCGTCCGGCACCGGAACGTCCTCCGGCGCTGCGTCCTCGGGCGCGTCCTCGTCAGCCGCGCCGTCGTCGGGTGACTCGACCGGGATCACCGGCGCCGGGACCGGTGCCGCGGTGGATCCGGCCGCACCCGCCGTCGGGAACGCGAAGGCCGTCGCCGACACGCCCGCCGCCGTCTCGGACGCCGCCTCCGCGCTCACCGGCTCCACAGCGGCCGGGACGACCTTCGGTGACGTCCTCGGGAAGCTCCCGCCCGGCAACCTCACCGGGCTGGGGACGATCCCGACCCTGCCGGACACCGGGACCTTCGAGAGCCCGAAGGACGCCTGCTTGTACCTGGCGAGCAAGGTGAACGCCCCGGAGGGCCAGGCGGCCGCCCTCGGCGGGCAGTTCGCCTCCTTCTGCGGGTCGCTGCCCCCGTCGTTCTCGGGGCTCGACCTCACCGGCCTGATCACGAAGCTGACCGATCTGCTGAAGGGTCTCGAGGCCACCCGGACCCACCCGGGCAGCACGAACACCACACCGATCCACACGTCGTGGGGTGATCTGCCGGCCTCGTTCCACGACCTCGACTGCGGCCAGCTCTCCTACGACGAGGCCCAGGCGGTCCTCGCGTCCGACCCGTCCGACCCGAACCACCTCGACGGGGACCACGACGGCGAGGCCTGCGAGCGCAACCCGCACGACTACGCGAAGGTGTGCGACACCTACGACGGCTACCCGGTGGGCGCCGTCGCGACCGGCGACTCCGCACCCGCCGTCGTCCCCGGCGCGGCCGCGGCGCTCGGCGCGCTCGCCCTGGCGGCCCTTGCCGGCGCGGCGCCCCTCCGGGGCCGCGACACCGAGGACGAGCCTGACGACGCCGACATCGACAGCGATGTCGAGGCCGACCTCGCGACCGCCGGCCCCCTGACCGCCGAGGAGCGCTGACATGCCGACCGACACGATCGAGCGCGGCAGTGACCGGCCAGTGACCCGTACCGGGCGCATCGCCTCGGTCCTGACCACGGTGATCGTCGTCCTCCTGGCTGGGGTCGCCCTCGTCGCGGTCGTCGCCGGTGGCGGCGGTCAGGGCTCCGCCCGCACCGGCCCGGCCGCCGTCGCGGTCCCCGCCGGAGCCCCGTCGCTCGCCATTCCGCTCGACGAGGCCGCACCGACCGGGATCGAGGTGCCCGCCATCGGCGTCACCCGCGACTCGATCATGAAGCTCGGCTTCAACGAGGACCTGTCCCTGCAGGTCCCGCCGGACGCGGCCACCGTCGGCTGGTTCTCGCGGGGCGCCTCGCCCGGTACGGAGGGGCCCGCCGTCTTCGCCTCCCACATCAACTACGCGGGCAAGAAGGGCGGCTTCGCGGACATCGACCAGCTCGCCACGGGCGACGAGGTCGTGGTGCACCGGGCGGACGCGACGTCGGTGGTGTTCGTCGTCGACCGCGTCGAGCGGGCGTCGAAGAAGGCGTTCCCGACGGCGGCCGTGTACGGCCCCACGGCCCGTCCCGAGATCCGGCTCATCACCTGTGGCGGGGCCTTCGACGCCTCGACCAGGAACTACGAGGACAACGTCATCGTCTTCGGGCACGCGACCCGTGCCTACCAGGGCTGAGCCGGAGGACACACCGGGCGCGTTCTCACGGAATCATCAGGTCCGGCGGGGACCCTGGAGCCATGACGTCCGCCGGAACGATCGCCTCGCGGCCCACCGTCCCGATGCGTCCTCTCCCGGCCGGGAGAGCTCCGCAGCCGGGAGGGTGGGCCGCACGCGTCGTCGTCGGTCTCCTGCTCGGTGTCGCCGGCACGCTGGTCGTGGCCGCGAGCTGGCTCCTGCTGGTCGTGGACGACCACGGTCGTCGCCTCGACCACGCGCTGATGCTGGCGGTCGAGGACCGCTTCTCGTCGGTCCGGGACGGGCTGCTCGGCCTGCTGAACCTGGTGAGCGTGCTGTCGGTCGGCCTCGTGCTCGTCGTTCTCGCCGGGATCGCGCTCGCCCGCCGCCGGCCGGGTGCCGCGGTGGCGGGGATCGCGCTGGTCCTCGGGACCCAGGTGCTGACCCAGGGGCTGAAGGCCGTCCTGCCGCGCGAGGGGTCGGCGGAGAACTCGCTGCCCAGCGGGCACGTCACGGTGATCACCGCGCTCGTGGTCGCGGCGATGCTCACCCTGCCGGTGGCACTGCGCTGGCTGGTCGGCCTCGCCGGGATGCTGCTGGTGGCGGGCACCTCGGTGTCGGTGATGGCGGTCGGCTGGCACCGGCCGGGCGACGTGCTCGCGGCGTTCGGCGTGGTCGCGGCCGTCGGGGGAGCGCTGCTGCTCGTCGACGGGGTGCGGCGCGCGGTGGTCGGCCGGCCGAGCACGCGCTGATCCCGGGTTCGACGACGGGGCTCTCCTGGCACTGGCTCTGCAAGCCATCTGACAGCCCGCCGACAGGGACACTCCGCTGGCATCCTGGGACATCCCCCGGGTCAGCGCGGGGCGCTCGCGTCCACGAGCCGGATGCCGCCGAGCGGGCGCTCGACCACGCCGGTCCACCCGCGGGTGCGCATCTGTTCGGCGAGCTCGCCGGGTGCGAAGAGCCGCGCCTGCTCGAACCGCGCGAGCGCCTCGGTGAGCGGCCGCAGCGGGCCGGGCGCGTGGGAGGGGACGGCGATCGCGGCCGGCGCGCCGGGGCGCAGGACGCGGGCCATCTCCTCGAGCGCCGTCCCGAGGTCGGGCACCAGGTGCAGGCACAGCGAGCAGGACACGGCGTCGACGGTGTCGTCGCGCAGCGGCAGGTCCATGGCGTCGATGCGGGCGAAGTCGACGCAGGCGAACGGCGTCGAGCGGGCGGCCCGGGCCAGCATCGGCACCGAGAGGTCCGCGGCGATCACCAGGCCGTCGCGCCCGACCGCGCGGGCCAGCCGGCGGGTCAGGGTGCCCGGCCCGCACGCGAGGTCGAGCACGGTCTCGCCGCCGCGCAGCCCGAGGCGGTCGTCGACCCGGTAGAACGCGCGCAGGTTCTCCCCGCCGAGCAGGCCGGGGACCACGCCCTCGAGGCGGTCGCCCACCGCGAGCAGGCCGTCGTACCCGCCGGCGCCCCCCTCGCTCTGCCACGCGTCCTGCAGTCGCCCGCGCGAGCCGGGCCGGCCCTCGACGAGGTCGAGCCACGGGCCCGTCACGTCCGACGGCGGGTGCGCGAGCAGGGCGAGCAGCCGGTCGCGCGCGCTCACGACGCGGCCAGGGCGTGCAGCGTCGCGAACTCCTCCACGATCAGGTCGACCAGCCGTGCGAGGTCGGGCACGAGCCGCGCGCAGGAGACGAGCCCGATGTCGACCGACCCGTCGTAGCTCTGCACCGTGATGTTGAGGCCCTGCCCGTCGGCGACCGCGCTCACCGGGAAGTAGTGCCGGGCGCGCGCGCCCGCCATGTAGAGCGGCTCCTGGGGGCCGGGCACGTTCGAGATGATCACGTTGAACGGCAGCAGCCCGCGCGTCGCCCAGCTCGTGACCGTTCGGCTGATCAGGGTGGTCACCGCGGGCCAGCCCAGGCCCGCGCCCTCGGCGGCGAAGGCGCCCGGACCCGCCGTGAACACCGCCTTCGCGGTCTTGAGGGCGGTGTGTGCCGTGGCGAGACGCTCGCCGGCGTCGTCGAGGTCGGTGGGGAGGCTGGCGACGGTGGCCGACACCCGGTTGGTCCACATGTCCTCCTCCTCGCCGGTGCGCAGCGAGACGGGGACCATCGCGGAGAGCGGGGTGTCGGGGAGCGCGTCGTGCTCGAGCAGGTACTGGCGCAGGGCGCCCGCACAGGCGGCGACGACGACGTCGTTGACGGTCGCGTCGTTGGCCTTGCCCGCCTCCTTGATCTCGCGGAGCGGCACCGAGCGGTGCACGAAGTTCCGGTACCGGCTGATCGGGGCGTTGAACGGGGTCGGCGGGGCCGGGGTCGACGGAAGCCGGGGCGGCTCGGCGTCGGGGTCGCGCTCGCGACCGACGTTGAGCACCGCCCCGACCGGTCCGCGCAGGCTCGCGCGCACCCGGTCGGCGAGGTCGACCACGGCGGGGTGCCGCGTGGCAGCGGCCATCTGCTGCCCGGCGCGAGCCGCGAGGAGCAGCGCCCGCCCGGGTCGGGCGGCCCCGTGCCAGGCCGCCCGGCCGAGCAGGCCCGCGTACGAGGGCGGGTCCTCCGGGGACCAGTCCCCGGCGTGCGCGGGCCGCTCGGCGTCGGGGGTGTCGTCGAGCATCAGGGCCAGCAGCTCGGCGCCGGACGCGCCGTCGATCGCGGAGTGGTGGACCATCGTGAGCAGCGCGAACCGGCCGTGCGGCGACTCCTCGGTCGCCGCGAGCCCCTCGATGACGTGCGAGACCCATAGCGGGTGGTCGCGGTCCATGGGCCCGGCGATCAGGCGCCCGACGAGCGTGTCGAGCTGCTCGTCGGTGCCCGGCGGCGGGACCGCGGAGTGCCGGACGTGGAAGTCGAGGTCGAAGTCCGGGTCGGAGATCCAGTAGGGGTGGTCCAGCCCGAGCGGCACCTCGACGAGGCGGCGGCGCAGCGGCTCGAGCAGGTGCAGGCGGTCGGCCAGCTGGCGCCGCCACGCGGTGAAGGGTTCGAAGTCGGGGTCCGGTTTGTCGAGCACCACCAGCTGGCTGACGTGGGTGGGCTGGTGATCGTCCTCCGCGGCCAGGAACACCGCGTCCAGACCCGAGAGCTGCTGCAACCCGCTCCTCCTCGACGACGTCGTCGGCGCCGGACGGCCGCGCGTCGCCGAAGTCTGGCGGGTTCCCGCGGCCGCGGCCACCGGACGACACGGTGTGGTCAACACACACGGAGCGTCACGGTGATGGCCACCTCATCGGCCGCTCAAGAAAACTCCGTGTCACCCGTAACGGGAACGTGATGGGCGCGTTGGGTGCGATGAGTGGTCACGCCGTCGTGTGTGTGACCTCCGGCGTCCTCGGGAGACGGCGGAACTCCCCCCGGAGACACGAGGAGAGAACCCATGACCCGGCCACGCCACGCGATGCGGGTGCACCCGCTGCGCACCCAGGGCGTCGTCGTCGGGGGCCCGGTCGCGGCGGCCGTCGCGTTCGGGGCCCACTCCTTCCTGGGCGTCACGCCGGTGTCGGACCAGCAGCAGACGCAGCCCTCGACCAGCGCCGCCGGGGTCTCCCAGCCCGGCGCCCCGGTCCAGAGCTACGGGCTCGCCCCGACCCCGCCGCCCACCACGCTGGGCCTGCTCTCGGCGCCGAGTGGGGTGCACGGGTCCACCGGCCGCGACGCCGCCGGTCCCGGCTCCGGGACCCCGGCAGGCACGGGGTCCATCGCGGGTGGGTCCGGCTCGTCCGACGCGGGGGCCCAGACCGTGCCGATCGAGGCCACCGCTCCGCCGCCGTCGATGATGACCTTCGCCCCGGCGAAGGCGCCCGTCGCTGCGGCCGCGCCCGCCGCCCAGGCGCAGCAGGCGGCCCCGCAGCAATCGGCTCCGCAGGCGGCCCCCCAGGTCGCGCAGCGCGCCGCGGCGCCGGCCCCGACGACCGCCCCCGCGGAGACCGACGGGGGCTCCACGGACGGCGGTTCGTCGGGTGGCTCGCTGCTGGGGGTCGACCTCGGCGTCGCGAAGGTCTCGCTGCTCTCCTTCGGGGGCTGATCGACAGGGCGGTCGGCGGGACGGGAGGATGCCCCGCCATGAGCAAGGCGCTCGACGAGCTGGTCCACGACGTCCTCGACCTCGAGGACATCGAACGGGACATCTTCCGCGGGCGGAGCCCCCAGGAGTCGCTGCTGCGCGTCTTCGGGGGGCAGGTCGCCGGGCAGGCCATGGTCGCGGCGGGCCGCACCGTCGGCGACGACCGGGCCGTCCACTCCCTGCACGGCTACTTCCTGCGCCCGGGTGACCCGCACCGGCCGATCGTCTACGAGGTCGACCGCACCCGTGACGGGCGCTCCTTCACCACGCGCCGCGTCACGGCGGTGCAGCGCGGCGAGGCGATCTTCACGATGTCCGCCTCGTTCCAGGTGCTCGAGGAGGGCGTCAGCCACCAGGCGGAGATGCCCGACACCCCGGGACCCGACGGTCTCGACCGCCGCGACCGGCCGCCGGTGCCCTCGCCCGAGCCGGCGTACACGACCACCGGGAAGGCGCTGACCTGGCCGCTGGACGTGCGCTACGTCGACCACGCCCCCTGGGACTTCGCCACCGCCCCGCAGGCCCGCAACCGGGTCTGGCTGCGGGCCGACGGCGAGCTGCCGCCCCCGTCGGATCCGCGCGGGCGGCTGCTGCACGCGTGCGTGCTGACCTACGCCAGCGACCTGACGCTGCTCGAGGCGGCCCTGCTCCCGCACGTCGAGGGCGGGGTCGCGTCCCGCCAGGTCGACGTCGCGAGCCTCGACCACGCGGTCTGGTTCCACCGCCCGTTCCGCGCCGACCACTGGCTGCTCTACGTCCAGGACTCCCCGAACGCGGGCGGCGGCCGGGGCCTCGCGACGGGGCGGCTGTACAGCGCGGAGGGGACGCTCGTGGCGTCGGTGGTGCAGGAGGGGCTCATCCGCCGTCGTCGCCGGTCGTAGGGCCCGCCCTCGCCTCCGGCCCCGCCCCGACCGGCACGAACGGCTCGTTCGTCACCTTAATCAGTGACGAACGAGCCGTTCGTCCGGGGCAGGACGCGGTGGCGCGGGCCCGGCGGATCTGACCGCCCCGGACCGAGCGAACGGCACTCTCGCTGCGTCTAGGCGCTCGAGAGTGCCGTTCGCTCCGAGGAGGCGACCGCGCCGGACGTCGGGTCCCCGAAGTCGGTGGCGCGCCCGAAGAGCTCGTAGTCCTCGGCCCGGAAGCGCCGGGTCTCGGCCCAGTACCGGAGGGTGAAGCCGGGCCAGATGGTCCGGTTCACCCCGGCGGAGTCGAGGTACCAGCTCGTACAGCCGCCCCGGGTCCAGATGCCCTTGCGCAACCGGTGCTGCACCGCCGCGTTCGAGCGCGTCTGGGCCTCGGAGCGCACGTCCAGCCCGCTGCACCCGGCGTCGTGCACCGCCGCGATCGCCTGCGCCACGTACCGCGTCTGACACTCGATCATGAACACGACGGAGTGGTGGCCCAGCCCGGTGTTCGGTCCGAGCAGGAAGAACAGGTTCGGGAAGTCGGTGACGGTGATCCCGTAGTGGGTCGCCATCCCGTGCTCGGCCCACGTCTGCCGCAGGGTGCGCCCGCCCCGCCCGGTGACGGTCAGCGCGTCGAAGGCGTCGGTGACGTGGAAGCCGGTGCCGTAGACGATCACGTCGGCCGGGTGCTCGACGCCGCCGTGGTCGACGACGCCGGTCTCGGTCACCTCGGCGATGGGAGAGGTCACGACGTCGACGGTCGGGCGGGCGAGCGCGGGGTAGTAGTCGTTGGAGACGAGCACCCGCTTGCAGCCCAGCGAGTAGTGCGGGGTGAGCTTGTCGACGAGCACCGGGTCCGGGATGGCGTGCTCGATGTGCTTGCGGGCGAGCCACTCCGCGGGCCGGAGCAGCTCGGGGCGGCTCATGAAGCCGATGGCCCGGGACTCGAGGGCGGCGTAGAGCGCGGTCCGGTACGCCCGCTGGACCCCGGGCACCCGCTCGAAGAGCGCCCGGCGCGCCGGGCCGATGAGGTGGTCGCCCTTGGGCAGCACCCATGGGGGCGTGCGCTGGAAGATCGTCACCCCCGCCGCGACCGGCGCGATCTGCGGGACGAACTGGACGGCACTCGCGCCGGTCCCGACGACCGCGACGCGCTTGCCCGCGAAGTCGACCGGTGTCGGCGGCCAGAGACCGGTGTGGTACTCCTCGCCGCGGAAGTTGCCGCGTCCGGGGACGTCGGGGAAGTAGG
>JAICLN010000323.1 GCA_025925615.1 Actinomycetospora sp.
CGCACGAGGGCTACGAGTGGGCGTACGTGCTGTCGGGGCAGGTCCGGCTGTGGCTGGCCGACGACGACGTCGTGCTCCGTCCCGGGGAGGTCGTCGAGTTCGACACCCACGTCCCGCACGCCTTCGCCAACCCGGGCACGGAGCCGGCCGAGCTCGTCGCCCTGTTCGGACCCCAGGGCGAGCAAGCCCACGTGCGGGCCGCGCCCCGCTCCCGCGAGCGGGCGTAGCGACGCACGGCAACACTTAGCCCTTGCGCACAGTATCGCTGCCACGCAACACTTAGCCGCGTGGCACAGCGTCAAGCAGAGCTCGACGGGGTCCTCGTGGCCCTCGCCGACCCCACCCGCCGGGCCGTCGTCACCCGACTCGGCCGCGGACCGGCGACGGTCGGCGACCTCGCCCGCCCCTTCGCCATGACCCTCCCCTCCTTCATGAAGCACGTCCGCACGCTGGAGACCCACGGCCTGATCCGGACGACCAAGTCCGGGCGGGTCCGCATCTGCGAGCTCGACCGGGCCCGGCTCGACGTCGTCGGGCACTGGCTCGATGAGCAACGGCAGGTCTGGGAGGGCCGCACCGACCGTCTCGAACGATTCGTCACCGACTCCGAGGAGCACCCGTGAACCCCGACCTCGACCTCGCCCTGGACCGCGTGATCAAGGCGCCGCCGGCCACCGTCTGGAAGGCCTGGACCGACCCGGCGGCCTTCTCCCGGTGGTGGCTGCCCGCCCCGCTGCGGTGCCGTGTGGAGCGGCTCGACGTGCGCCCGGGAGGCGGCATGGTCACCAGCATGAGCGAGGACGGCACCGTGTTCGTCCCGCACGCCGACTTCTGCTTCCTCGTCGTCGACGAGGGCCGGCACCTGGTGTTCACCAACGCGGTCGACAGCACGTGGCGGCCCGCGGCGCCGGCCCCGGTGGCGATGACGGCCGAGATCACCCTCGCCGAGCACCCGGACGGCACCGACTACCGCATCCTCGTGCGCCACGGCGACCCCGACTCCCGCGCCCGGCACGAGGAGCTGGGCTTCGCGGACGGCTGGGGCACCGTGCTCGCCCAGCTCGCGGCGGTCGCCGAGGGTGCCTGATCAGCGCAGGGCGGCCGACACCTCGAGGAACCGGTCGTTCTCCTCGGGGGTCCCGACGGTGACGCGCAGGTGCCCCGGGATCCCGACGTCCCGGATCAGCACGCCCGCGTCGAGGTAGGCCTGCCAGGCGGCGTGCGCGGCTCCGTCCTCGGCGGTGCCGAAGCGCTCCGGGAACCCGCCGTAGAGCAGGAAGTTCGCCGTCGACGGCACGACGGCGTAGCCCAGGCCGTCGAGGGCCGCGGCGATCCGGTCGCGCTCCTTGGACAGCGTGTCCACCAGGGCGAGCGTCTCGTCGGCGTGGCGCAGCGCGGCCAGCGCGGCCGCCTGGGTGAGCGCGGAGAGGTGGTACGGGAGCCGGACGAGCATGAGGGCGTCGACGACGGCGGGTGCGGCCGCGAGGTAGCCGAGCCGGCCGCCGGCGAAGGCGAACGCCTTCGACATCGTGCGGCTCACGACCAGCTTGTGCCCGTGGCTCGCGAGCAGCTCGCAGGCGCTCGGCCCGGACGAGAACTCCACGTAGGCCTCGTCGACGACGACGAGCCCCGGCGCCGCGTCGGCGATCGCGGCCAGCTCGGCGAGCTCGATCGACTGGCCGGTGGGGTTGTTCGGCGTCGTCACGAACAGCACGTCGGGGCGGCGCTCGCTGACGACGTCGACGGCGGCGGCCGCGTCGAGGGAGAAGTCGGGGCGGCGCGGAGCGGGCACCCAGTCGGTGCGCGTGCCCGCGGCGAGGATGGGGTGCATCGAGTAGCTGGGCTCGAACCCGAGCGCGAGCCGCCCGGGCCCCCCGAAGGCCTGCAGGAGCTGCTGGAGCACCTCGTTGGACCCGTTGGCCGCCCAGAGGTTCTCGGTCGCGAGGGGGACGCCGGTGGCTCGGGTCAGGTACTCGGCGAGGGCCGTCCGCAGCGCCACGTGGTCGCGGTCCGGGTAGCGGTGCAGCCCGGCCGCAGCCTCCCGGGTGGCGGCGGCGACGTCGTCGACCAGGGCGGGTGGCGGCGGGAACGGGTTCTCGTTGGTGTTGAGCGCGACCGGCACCTGCAGCTGCGGGGCGCCGTACGGGCTGCGCCCGCGCAGGTCCTCGCGCAGCGGCAGGTCGTCGAGGGCGACACCGGCGGCCAACACCGCCCCCGCCGCTGCGCTCGCCCCGGCCACGTCGCTCACGAGTCGGTCCCCCGTCGCTCCGCTCGCCCCGAGAGGTCCTTCCGCGTGCCGAAGCGCGCGGCGACCGCCTGGCCGTGCGCCGGCAGGTCCTCCGCCTCGGCGAGCGCCACGACCTGGTCGGCGACCTCGCGGAGTGCGTCGGCCGAGTAGTCGACGACGTGGATGCCGCGCAGGAAGGTCTGCACGGACAGGCCGCTCGAGTGCCGGGCGCACCCGCCGGTGGGCAGGACGTGGTTCGAGCCGGCGCAGTAGTCGCCCAGCGACACCGGGCTGTGCGGGCCGACGAAGATCGCGCCGGCGTTGCGCACCCCGGCCGCGACCCGCGCGGCGTCCGCCGTCTGGATCTCCAGGTGCTCCGCGGCGTAGGCGTCGACCACGCGCACCCCGGCGTCGAGGTCGGCCACGAGGATCGTCCCGGACTGCGGGCCCGCGAGGGCGGTGCGGACGCGCTCGTCGTGCTTCGTGGTGCCCACCTGGGTGGTGAGCTCGGCGTCCACGGCGTCGGCCAGCTCCGGGCTGGTGGTCACCAGCACCGACGCGGCCGCCGGATCGTGCTCGGCCTGGCTGATGAGGTCCGCGGCGACGTGCGCCGGGTCGGCCGTGGCGTCCGCGAGGATCGCGATCTCGGTGGTGCCGGCCTCGGAGTCGATGCCGATGCGTCCCCGCAGCGTGCGCTTGGCGGCCGTGACGTAGACGTTGCCGGGGCCGGTGACCATGTCGACCGGCTCGAGCTCGGCGCCGTCGGTGTCGGTCCCCCCGTAGGCCAGCAGCGCCACGGCCTGGGCCCCGCCGACGGCCCACACCTCGTCGACGTCCAGCAGCGCGGCCGCCACGAGGATCAGTGGGTGCGGCCGCCCGCCGAACTCCCGCTGCGGCGGCGAGCAGACCACCAGGCCCTCGACCCCGGCGGCCTGCGCCGGGACCACGTTCATGACCACGCTCGAGGGGTAGACGGCGAGTCCGCCCGGCGCGTACAGCCCGACCCGCGAGACCGGGACCCACCGTTCGGTGACGGTGCCGCCGGGGACGACCTGCGTGGTGGTGTCGGTGCGCCGCTGGGCGGCGTGGACGGCGCGGGCGCGCTCGATGGAGGTCTCGAGCGCCGCCCGGACCTGCGGGTCGACGGCGTCGAGAGCCTCGCGCAACGCCGTCGTCGGGACCCGGACCGACTCCGAGCGCACCCCGTCGAACTTCTCGCCGTACTCCAGGACCGCGTCGACCCCGCGCTCCCGCACCGCGTCGAGGATCGGGCGGACCTTCTCGACGACCGCGTCGACGTCCACCTCCGCCCGCGGCAGCATCGCGCGGAGCGCCGCGGGCCCGGGAACGCCGCCGCGCAGGTCGGATCGCGTGAGCAGGGGTGTTGTCTCGGCCACGGGAACCAGCCTAAACGGGCCCCCCGACAGCGCCGGACCCTTCCTCGGGGGCACGATGGTTGTGGCAACAACCGTTCTGTCGGATCCGAGGAGCCCCATGACCGAGGCCGCACGCCGTCCCCTGCTGCAGATCATCGTCGCGAGCACGCGACCGGGCCGGGTCGGTGAGCCGCTCGCGCGGTGGTTCGGCGAGTACGCCCGGGAGTACGAGGCCTTCGACGTCGAGATCGTCGACCTCGCCGAGGTGGACCTGCCGATGTTCGCGGAGCCCGAGCACCCCCGGTTCGGGCGCTACGTGCTGGACTCGACGAAGGCCTTCAGCGCGACGATCGCCCGCGCGGACGCCTTCGCGATCGTCCACCCCGAGTACAACCACAGCTACAACGCCGCGCTCAAGAACGCCCTCGACCACCTCAACACCGAGTGGGCGCGCAAGCCGGTCACGCTGATCGGCTACGGCGGCGTCGCCGCGGGCGCCCGGGCCGCCGAGGCGCTCGTCCCGGTGCTGGCGGCCCTGCAGATGGTGGTCGCGGGGACGGTGCCGATCCCGTTCGCGGGCCAGCGCGTCTCCGGTGAGGGCGACGCCCGGGTGTTCGACCCGGCCCCGGAGACCGAGGCCGGCGCGAAGGTGGCCCTCGACGGACTCGCCTCGTGGCTGGAGGTCCTGGGTCTGCGCGGCTCGCGCTGACGGCCCCCTGACGACAGCGAAGCGGGGGGGGTGTGGGGCCGGGGGAACCCACACCCCAGGCCGCCCCCCCCCCCCGGGCCGGACCCGGGGGAGAGGGGCGGGGGGGGCGGCGCAC
>JAICLN010000218.1 GCA_025925615.1 Actinomycetospora sp.
ATCGACCGGGGCCGCCACCGCCTCGCTGGGGCCGGAGCCGAACACGTCCCGCGTACCCGGTTCCTTCGGACCCGGAACCGCGGAGCAGGTCTCGAACCAGAGGCGTGTCGGGCCGAGTGCCCACCATCGGACCGGTCGAGCGGACCTTCAGGGCTGCGGCGGCGGCTGTGCGGGTCCAGTCGCGTGCTGCGGTGCGGCGTAGTCGGGCGGCGCGTCGGAGCCCGGCGCCGTCGGGAGGCCCGCCGCTTCCCAGGCCCGGTAGCCCCCGACGACGTCGGTGGCCCGGTGGATCCCGAGGTCCTGCAGCGCGGCGGCGGCCAGCGAGGACGTGTAGCCCTCCGAGCACAGCACGACCCAGGCCACGTCGTGGTCGACCGCCTCGGGGATGCGGGCGTCCGAGGCCGGGTCGAGGCGCCACTCGAGGTGGTTGCGCTCGACGACCACGGCGTCCGGCACGGTCCCCTCGGCCAGGCGCTGCCAGCCCGGGCGGATGTCGACCAGCCGCGCACCGTCGCCGAGCGCGGCCGCCGCGTCGTCGGGCGCCAGCCGGGTCAGCCGGGCGCGCGCCGCGGCCAGCACCTCGGCGATCGTGGTCATGGCCGGACCTGGCCTCCTTCGGGCGACGCCCCGGGCTCCACCAGCTCCGAGCGCGTCCGTGTGAGGGTGCCCCGCTCGACGTCGTAGTACGACATCGTCGACAGCGGCGGCGAGTAGGCGTGGACGCTGACCGCGGGCTCGGCGCGGCGGTTCGACACGTCGTGGACGTGCCCGAGCGGGAAGGCCACCCCGGCGGAGGCGCCGAGCACGTGCCGCCGCAGCCCGGGACCGGACGACGCGAGCTCCTCGGCGGTGACCTCGTGGTCCCCGGGGTGGCCCGAGGTCCAGCGCCACTCGGTGAGCTCGCCGCGGACCACGGTGAGCGCACCGATCGACCCGCCGTGGTCGTGCAGCTCGGCGGCCTGCTCGGTGGCCCAGCTGATGAGCCAGACGTCGAGGTGCGGGTCGGCGTGCAGGCGGCGCGACCAGCGGTGGGTGTGGTCGACACGGACCTCGTGCATCCCCGCGGCCACCTCGGCGGCGACCTGGCGGGTGATCGTGGTGAGGTCGGCGAGGCTCACCGGGGTCGGGCCGTCGTGCCAGCGGCGACGGTCCCCGTGCAAGGACCGGGGCAGGAACGCGAGGGTGGTGGAGGGGCGGGCATCCGGGCGGGCGGGAGTGACGGCGGTGGTCATGACGCTGGGAGTCCTCGGGTGACGACGGCCACCGTCACGACGAGGAGCGGCGGCCGGGAGGGACGTCCCCCGGGGCGTCGCGCCACGACGGGGACCGGGACTCGTCGTCAGCGACAGCGCTGGTCGAACACGTACGCACGCCGGCTCACCCAGAACGGGTCGAGCTCCTCGCGGCGGGTCACGGGGAGATTCCACCACGCCGCGGCCGGCCCGTCACCACGGGGGCCGGGCCGCTCGACGGGCACGGCGTCGGGGGGTCGACCTAGCCTGGATCGCGTGCCCGACCCCGCCTCTCCCGAGGCCTCCACCACCACCCTCGTACTCACGGAGCCCGCCCCCGAGGACACCGCCCCTGACGCCGGGCGCAGCCGCCCGGACGACCCGGCGCGCGGCTGGGTCCGCCGCCTCTCGCTCGACTGCTGGCGCCACCGCGGCCTCACCGTCGCCTCGATCGGCGCCTCCACCCTGGGGGTGGGTCTGGAGTCGGTCGGGCCGCTCCTGGTCGCCGTGGCGGTCGACCGGGCGGTCCGGGGGTCGACGTCGGGGCTCGGGGCCATCGTCGCGGCCGTCGTCGCGCTCGCGCTGGTCAAGTTCGCGATGGCCTTCCTGCGCCGCTACCTCGGCGGGCGGCTCTCGCTGTCGGTGCAGCACGACCTGCGACGCCGGGTGTTCGGCTCGATCTCACGGCTCGACGGCCCCCGCCAGGACAAGCTGCGGACCGGCCAGGTTGTCTCGCGGGCGAACTCCGACCTCCAGCAGGTCCAGGGCCTGCTCGGGATGGTGCCGTACTCGGTGGGCACGCTCGCCCAGGTCGTCGTCTCCGTCGTGATCATGGCGTGGCTCTCGCCGCTGCTCACCGTCGTCGCGCTGGTCACCCTGCCGGTCGCGCTGGTGTTCACCACGGTCATGCGCCGGCGGCTCTTCCCGGCGACGTGGTCGGCGCAGCAGCGGGCCGCGGAGGTCGCCCAGGGCGTCGAGGAGACCGTCACCGGCGTCCGGGTGGTCAAGGGCTTCGGGCAGGAGGAGCGCGAGACGTCCCGGCTGGCCGAGGTCGCCGGGCGGCTCTACGGCGAGCGCCTCCGGGCGGCGCGGCTCACCGCCCGGCTCACGCCGACGCTGTCCGCGCTGCCGACGGTCGGCCAGCTCGGGGTGTTCGCCCTCGGCGGCGCGCTCGCCCTCTCCGGGCAGATCACCATCGGGACGTTCCTCGCCTTCACCACCTACATCGCCGCGCTCATCGCGCCGGCGCGCATGGTCGCCGCGGTGGTCGTCACCGGGCAGTTGGCCCGCGCCGGCGTCGAGCGCGTCTACGAGCTGATCGACTCCCAGCCCGACATCGTCGACCCACCGGAGGCCGTCGCCCTCCCCGACGGGCCGGTCGGTCTCGAGCTCGACGACGTGCGGTTCGGCTACGCCCGCAGCGAGCCGGTCCTCGACGGGGTCTCGCTGACGGTGCGGCCGGGCGAGACGCTCGCGGTGATCGGCACCGCGGGCTCGGGCAAGTCGACCGTGGCGCTGCTCGTCCCCCGCTTCTACGACGTGCAGGCCGGCGCCGTGCGGGTCGGCGGGCACGACGTGCGGGACGTCTCGCTGGCCTCGCTGCGCCGCACCGTGGGCGTGGTGTTCGAGGAGGCGTTCCTCTTCTCCGACACGGTGCGCGCGAACATCGCCTACGGCTCCCCGGACGCCACCGACGCCCAGGTCCGGGCCGCCGCGGCCGCCGCCCAGGCCGACGACTTCGTCCGCGAGCTCCCCGAGGGCTACGGCACCCGCGTCGGCGAGCGCGGCCTCACCCTCTCCGGCGGGCAGCGCCAGCGCGTCGCCCTGGCCCGCGCCCTGCTCTACGACCCCCGCGTCCTCGTGCTCGACGACGCGACGAGCGCCGTCGACGCGGCCACCGAGGCCGCGATCGGGGAGACGCTGCGGGCCGTCACCGCCGAGCGCACCACCCTCGTCATCGCCCACCGCCGCTCCACCCTGGCGCTCGCCGACCGCATCGCCGTGCTCGACGAGGGCCACGTCGTCGACGTCGGCACCGCCCGCGAGCTCGGCGCCCGCTGCGAGCTGTTCAACGCCCTGCTCGCCGGGCCCGGCGAGAGCATCGACCGGCCGGCGCGGGCCCGGATCGACGACGCCGAGGGGCCCGGTCCCGACGGCACGACGCGGTCGCTGTGGCCCGATCCCGACCACCTCGACGCCGAGGACGACGCCCCGGCCGGCGACCGCGGGGGCACCGACCGGATCGCGGCGGGTCTCGACGGCACCGTCTCCTCCCGGGAGATGCGCGCCGCCCTCGCGACGCTGCTGCCCGCGCGGGAGCGCCCCGACCTGCACGGGGAGGACCCGACCGCGCCGGACCCCGGGTTCCGGCTGACCAACCTGCTGCGCCCGGTCCGCCTCGCGTTCGCCGCGGTCATCGCGCTGGTCGCCCTCGACGCGCTCGCGACGATCGCCTTCCCCACGCTGGCCCGCATCGCGGTCGACGGCGGGATCAACGGGCGCGACCCGTCGGTCCTCGTGCTCGCGGTCGCCGTCGGTCTCGGCGTCGTGCTCGTGGACTGGATCGTCGTGTTCGCCCAGACGGTGCTCACGGCGCGGGTCGGCGAGAGCCGGCTCTACCTGCTGCGGGTCCGCAGCTTCGCCCACCTCCAGCGCCTCGGGCTGGACTTCTACGAGCGCGAGCTCGGCGGCCGGATCATGACGCGGATGACGACGGACGTCGACGCGCTCTCGTCGTTCCTGCAGACCGGGCTCGCCCAGGCCGTCGTCGCCCTGCTCACGGTCGTCGGCGTCGCGGTGGCGCTGCTGGTCACCGACCTCGAGCTCGCCCTCGTGGCACTGGCGGCGATGCCGATCCTCGTCGCCGCCACGGTGGTCTTCCGACGGCTCTCGTCGGCGGCCTACGCCGAGGCTCGCGAGCGGGTCGGCGTGGTGAACGCCGACCTGCAGGAGAACGTCGCCGGGCTGCGGGTCGCCCAGGCCCACACCCACGAGGAGGCCTCGGCCGCGCACTTCGCCGGCAACAGCGACGCCTACCGCCGCGCCCGGCTGCGCGCCCAGCGGCTCATCGCCACCTACTTCCCCGGCGCCAACCTGCTCTCCGACCTCGCCCAGGCCGCCGTGCTCGGCGTCGGCGCCGCGCGCGTGGCGAGCGGCGACCTGTCGTCGGGGATCCTCGTGGCGTTCCTGCTCTACCTGGCGATGTTCTTCGGCCCGGTGCAGCAGCTCTCGCAGGTCTTCGACGGCTACCAGCAGGCGCGCGTGGGCCTGACCCGCATCTCCGAGCTGCTGCGCACCCCCACGACGGTGCCCGCGCCGGCCGACCCGGTCGCCGTGGGCACCCTGCGCGGCGAGGTCGAGCTGCGCGACGTCGGGTTCTCCTACGGCAGGGCGAGCGGAGCGACGGGGGAAGGGGACGGCGCGGAGACGCCGGCGCTGTCGCACGTGTCGCTGCGCGTCCCCGCCGGGCGCACCGTGGCCCTGGTCGGGGCCACCGGGGCGGGCAAGTCGACGATCGTGAAGCTCGTCGCCCGCTTCTACGACACGACCTCCGGAGCAGTGCTGATCGACGGGGTCGACGTCCGCCGCTACGACCTCCCCGGCCTGCGGCACCGCCTCGGGGTGGTGCCCCAGGAGGCCCACCTGTTCGTCGGCGACATCGCCTCGAACATCGCCTACGGACGTCCCGACGCGGGCCCGGCGCAGATCGAGGAGGCCGCCCGGCGGGTCGGGGCCCTCGACGTCGTGGCGGCGCTGCCCGCCGGGTTCCGCCAGCCGGTCGGCGAGCGGGGCGGCGGGCTCTCCGCGGGCCAGCGCCAGCGCGTGGCGCTGGCCCGGGCCGAGCTCGTCGACCCCTCCCAGCTGCTTCTCGACGAGGCCACCGCCGCCCTCGACCCCGCGACGGAGTCCGCCGTGCTGGCCGCGGGCGACCGGGTCGCGGCCCGCCGCACGACCTTCGTCGTCGCCCACCGCCTCGCGACCGCGGCGCGCGCGGACCACATCGTGGTGCTCCACGGCGGCCGGATCGTGGAGGAGGGCACCCACGACGAACTGCTCGGGCTCGACGGGCGCTACGCCCTGCTCTGGCGGACCGGCGCGACCACCGCCGACGACGCCGAGGAGCTGGTGGCGCGCGAGGGCGTCACCTCCGGGGGTGCGGCCGTCGCATGAACCGGTGCAGTGGGCTACAGGCCCACCACCCGGGAAGACCCCAAGGGCTAGCCTGGGGTCCGTTTCCACTCCCGCACGCGATTGAGGCGATTTCGAGCCGTGTCGACGAGTAGCCCCGCAGCTCAGTTCGGTCCGAACGAGTGGCTGGTCGACGAGATGTACCAGCGCTACCTGGCCGACCCGAACTCGGTCGACGAGGCGTGGCACGAGTTCTTCGCGGACTACGCCCCCTCGGACGGCGAGAACACCGCCGGGGCCAACTCCGCGTCGTCGACGGGGGCGGCCTCGTCGCCGACCACGGCCGAGGAGTCCGCCGCGAGCGGGGCCTCCGCCTCGCGGTCGACGAACGGCGGCGCGGGCACCTCGTCGTCGAGCCCGAACGGGACCGCCGCGAGCGGGAGCGCGCCCACCGCACCGTCGTCCCCGTCGCAGTCCCCGTCGCCGCAGGCCTCGTCCTCGGCGCCCGCCAAGGCCCCGTCGTCGGGAGCGGGCAACGCGACCACGACGCGCCCGAGCGGCGACGCGCCGAGCGAGGCCAAGCCGGCCGCCGGGTCGACCACCCCCGCGAAGTCCCAGAACGACGACGCGGGTGACGTCACGGTGAAACCGCTGCGCGGTGCCGCGAACGCGATCGCCAAGAACATGCAGGCGTCGCTGGAACTGCCGACCGCGACGAGCGTGCGCGCGGTCCCGGCGAAGCTGCTGACCGACAACCGCATCGTCGTCAACAACCACCTGCGGCGCTCCCGCGGCGGCAAGGTCTCGTTCACCCACCTGCTCGGGTACGCGATGGTCCGGGCGCTGGCGCAGTTCCCCAACATGAACCGCCACTACGGGACCGACGAGAAGGGCAAGCCCGCCGTCGTCGACCCGGGCCACGTCAACCTCGGTCTCGCGATGGACCTGCAGGGCAAGGACGGGTCCCGCTCGCTCGTGGTGGTCGCGCTCAAGGGCTGCGAGAAGCTGAACTTCGCCCAGTTCTGGGCGGCGTACGAGGACGTGGTCCGCAAGGCCCGCACCGGGAAGCTCACCACCGAGGACTTCGCGGGCGTCACGATCAGCCTGACCAACCCGGGCACGATCGGGACGAACCACTCGGTGCCGCGCCTGACCGTCGGCCAGGGCACGATCGTCGGCGTCGGCGCGATGGAGTACCCCGCCGAGTTCCAGGGCGCCAGCGACGAGCGCCTCGCCAACATGGGCATCAGCAAGATCGTCACGCTGACGTCCACGTACGACCACCGGATCATCCAGGGCGCCGAGTCCGGCGACTTCCTGCGGCGGATCCACCACCTCGTGCTGGGCGAGGACGGGTTCTACGACGAGATCTTCGCCTCGCTGCGCATCCCGTACGAGCCGATCCGCTGGACCCAGGACCTGCCCGAGACCTCGATCGACCGCACCGCGCGGATCATCGAGCTGATCGACGCGTACCGGACCCGCGGCCACCTCATGGCCGACACCGACCCGCTCGACCACCCGCAGCGCAAGCACCCCGACCTGGACATCCAGAGCCACGGGCTGACGCTGTGGGACCTCGACCGGGAGTTCCCGGTCGACGGGTTCGCCGGGCGGCAGACCATGAAGCTGCGCGACATCCTCGGGGTGCTGCGCGACTCGTACTGCCGCACGATCGGCATCGAGTACATGCACATCCTCGACCCCGAGAAGCGCGCCTGGCTGCAGGAGCGCATCGAGGTGCCGCACGAGAAGGTGCCGGTCGCCGAGCAGAAGTACATCCTGTCCAAGCTGAACGCCGCCGAAGCGTTCGAGGCCTTCCTGCAGACCAA
>JAICLN010000169.1 GCA_025925615.1 Actinomycetospora sp.
ACATCGTCACCGAAGAGCCCTACGACGAGCTCCCCGACCCCCTCGCCCCCGGCTACGGCCCGTACTCACCACCCAGCGACGACGCGCCACCACCACCGCCCCCGGTGCCGTTCGCCCCCCGCCGCACCCGCGACGGCCGCCTCACCGACACAGCCCGCGACGCCTTCGCCCGACGACAACGACGCCGCCGCCAGGCAGAGCGACGACCACAGCGCCGCTACGACGGCGACCCCGACTTCTGACGTCTGCGGCGCCACTCCCTGCGGACCCCTCGTCGCGGAGCACAGCGGGACTGCCAGACTTGTCGATCACGTGCTTCGAGGGGGGGAACCAATGAGCATCGGCACTGCGGTGCGCGCGCGTCTCGGTCGTCTCGAGACCCCGGCCGCCGACGCCTACCGTTCGCTGTTCATCGACCTGGAGAACTTCGCCGACGACCTGGCGACCCGGGTCCCCGCGGTGCGACGGGTACTCGAGATCGGGTGCGGCGACGGCTCGACGGCCGATCGGCTGCACCGCGTCTACCCGGACGCCGACTACGTGGGGATCGATGTCGCGCCCGAGCCGGGTAGACGCTTCACCGGGAACCCGCAGCAGGCCTCGTTCGCGTCAGTGACCTCGGCCGAGCTGCGAGCCGCTGAGCCCGAGCCGTTCGACCTGGTCGTCATCGTCGACGTGCTCCACCACATCCCCGAGGAAGCGGATCGGCGCGGAGTGCTCGCCGACGCGGCGGCGATGGCCCGTCCCGGGGCGACCATCGTGATCAAGGAATGGGCCTCCGACGGCGGACCCGCGCACCCGTTGGCCTGGTTCGCCGACCGCTACATCTCCGGCGACCGCACCGTTCGGTTCGGGAGCACTCCCTACCTGCGTGAGCTGGCCACCACGGCCCTGCCGGACTGGTCGCACGCCTGGTCGGGGTGGGTCCGGCCGTGGCGCAACAACGTGCTGCTCGCGCTGCACCGGAGTTAGGGCCCCTGCTGAACGAGCTCAGCCCACCCCGAAGAGGCGGCGCCAGTTCTCCTCGCCCACGAGGCGCGGAACGGCCTCGCGCCACCGCACGGCCGCCGCGTCGCCCTCGCGTACGAGGCGCCACAGCACCCGGGCCCCGTCGAGCCCGAGACGCTTGAACGCCTCCGGGTCGCGCTGGCGCACCCGCACGCCGGCCTGGCCCGCGTCGGTCACCGCGACCCGGTCGAACAGCGACACATGCCACCAGTGCGCCTCGCCCGCGCCGACCGCGCCCACCGGGTGCGGAACCCGGCCGAGGGCCTGCTGCACGAGGCGCTTCGCCATCACGAGCCCGGTGCGCGACGGCTCGCTGCCGGACCGCACGATCGGCATGTCGCTCGCGCCGAGCCCGGGTGCCTCGTCGACGGGGTGCATGACCGTCTCCGGGTACGACGAGCGCTCGCCCCGGATGCGGCTGGTCGCGGCGACGCCGCCGTCGTCCAAGACCGACGGTCCGACGAGGAAGTCCTCGACCGCGCGGATCAGGGTCGCCGCGAGCCCGTAGTTCATCGACACCAGGTAGCGCCCGAGCAGGTCGCCGAGGGTGGCGGCGACGTGGCGCACCGGGAACCCGCTGTGCAGCGCCGAGGTGATCATGGCGTTGCGCAGGTTGAAGTACCGGTGCCAGTCGTCCCAGTCCTTCCACGGGAAGTCCGCGTGCCACAGCCCGGCGCCGGGCAGCGTCACGGTCGGGACGCCGAACGCACGGCCCCGGTAGCTGTACTCGACGTCGTCCCACTGGAAGAACAGCGGGAGCGGGTAACCCATCGACCGCACGACCTCGACCGGGATCAGGCACGACCACCAGCCGGTGTAGCCGGCGTCGACCCGGCGGTCCTGGACGTTCTTGGTGCCGTCCGGGAGGTAGGAGGTCACGTCCGACTCACCGACCGCACCGGGCGCGACGTGACCGTTCGTCAGGTCCTCGAGCACGGCGTACTCGGCGCCGGCGAGGACCTGGGTCGGGTGGAGCAGGTTGAGCATCTGGGCCCCGACGATCGTCGGGTGCGCCGTGTACTGCGCGAACGCCGCGAGCCGGACGACGACCTCGGGCTCGCAGCGGACGTCGTCGTCCATGAACAGCGCGTCGGTGGGCACGTCGCCGGCCGCCGTGACGACCTCGTGCAGTCCGCGGGTGAAGCCGCCCGAGCCGCCGAGGTTGGGCTGACGCAGGTAGCGCAGCGTCGGGCCCATCGACTCGCGGACCTCGTCGAACGCCGCCCGCGACTCGACCGGGTCCGTGCCCTGGTCGACCACGATCACCCGGTCGAGGAGGCCGAGGGCCTCCCGGTCGTCGGCGAGGGCGGTGAGGGTCGCGGCGCAGTCGTCGGCGCGGTTGTGGGTGCAGACGACGACGCTGGTGTGCCGCGTGACGGCAGGCGCCTCGACCGTCCAGCGGGCGTCGTGCAGGAGCAGCTCGGCGTCGTCGGTGACGATCTCGATCCACAGCCCGCCGCCGTCGAGGAAGCGGTCCAGCCGGGCCTCGAGCCGGACGTCCTCGGCGCGGGCGTCGTGCACCGCGACGGTCCGCGGCACTCCGTTGGTGTCCGAGGCGCGCAGCATCACGCGCCCCGCGCCGCTGATCCGGCCCTCGAAGCGCACCGAGCGGCCGGTCGTCCAGCGCTGCCAGTAGGAGGCGGGGAAACGGCCGAAGTAGGTGTTCGTGCTGACCCGTCCGAACGCCCCGACGCGGACGTGGCGCCGGCGTCGTTCCGCGTGCCCCGCGAGCACCTCGACGTAGAGCTCGTCCGGGATCTCGGTGGACGGACCGGTGAACAGCCCGCGCTGCACGAGCAGGCGCCCGGGCGGCGCGTCGGCGCCGGAGGTCGTCGTCGTCACCGTCTGCACGTCCGTCACGGCCTGGAGCACCTCTCCCCGATCAGCCACGCCCGCGGATCGCCGAGCGCGTCGTCTGCGTTCCCGCAGGGTAGGAGAACGGCTCCGTGCCGCGAGCACGGCGTCGCCGGCGGGTCTTCCGGACGGGGGTTAACGCACGGCCAACTCCGGGCGGGTCGTACCGTGCCCGACATGGGTGCGACGGATGCTGCGGAGTCTGTCGCCGTGGCACGCCGCCTCGAGGCCGACCGCGAGGCCATCCGTTTCGTCCCCCCGCCCGGGTGCACCGCAGGCGCCGTGGACGTCCTCCTCGACGGACGCCGGGTGTGGTCGTTCCGTCTCGAGACCGCCGAGGAGGCGCCCGGGTCGTCGCCCGAGGGCCACCGCGTCGTCCCCTGGCCCACCGCGATCCTCGCGGCGCTGCGCGGCTCCGCCGAGGTCGCGCTGCGGGGCGTCGCCGACGACGAGGTGTGGGCCCGGGCCGAGGTCGCGTTCACCCCCGACCCGGGCCGGGTGGTGTTCGCCGACGAGCACGGCCGCGACCTCGTGGTCAACAAGTGGGACCGGGCGGGCCGTGTCCTCGACGACCACGACGAGTCGATCGTGGTGCGCCTCCTCGACCACGCGGACGAGGTCCGCGCCGTCCTGGAGGACGAGCTCGGGTTCGACGTGTTCGTCACCGGTGGGACGCTCCTGGGGCCGGTCCGCGACGGGCACCTGATCGGTCACGACGACGACGTCGACTTCGCCTGGGTCAGCCGCCACGCCCACCCCGTGGAGGTCGCGCGGGAGGGCTTCGCCCTCGGGCGAGCGCTGCGCAGTGCTGGTTTCGACGTCGTGCGCCACTCCCCGGGCCATCTGCAGATGCACTTCGAGTACCGGGGTCTGTCCGACCACTACGTCGACGTGTTCGCCGGCTGGTTCGCCGACGGCTGGTGGCACCAGGTGTTCTGCATCCGCCACCCCGCGGACCGGGAGGACCTCCTCCCCGCGGTGCCGCTGCGGGTGGAGGACCGCGACGAACCGGCGCCGCGGTCGCCGGAGATCCAGCTCGAGGCCAACTACGGCCCGGACTGGCGCGTGCCGGACCCGGCTTTCCGCTTCGACACCGCCCTCGCGACCCGCCGCCGGTTGGAGAACTGGTTCCCGGGCCTCAACGGGGGTCGGGACGACTGGGAGGACGTGCTGCGCGACGAGCGCCACGACGGCGCGCCGCGCCGCTCCGGCGCCTCCTGGATCACCGAGCGCCTCGACCCCGACGTGCCCGTGCTCGACCTCGGCTGCGGCAACGGCGCCCTCGCCCGCGAGCTCGCGACAGCGGGTCACGAGACGCTCGCCGTGGACTGGGCGCGGGACGCGGTCGCGGCGATCCCGGCATCGACGCGGCTGTCCACACGGGTGCTGAACCTCTACGACCCGCGGACCACGATTGCGTTCGGCGCGGAGGTCGCCGCGCGGTGCCTGCCCTGGGCCGTCGTGGTCCGGCGCGTCGTCGAGGGTCTCGGCCCCAGCGGCCGGCACCACCTGTTCCGCCTGCTCTCGATGACGCTGCGCCGGGGCGGTCGCGCGTACCTGGAGGTCGCCGACGGCGGCGAGCCGGTCGAGCACCTCCGCGCCGAGGCGGCGCAGCACGGCCTGCGGGTCGAGGAGACCGCGCGGGTCGATCGGGAAGTGGTGACGAGGATGGTGATGGCGTGGACGCCGCGCGGGTGAGGGCGGGCCTGGTGGGCGGCGTCCGGTCGGTCGTGACGCGCGGCCCGGTGATGCGAGCCCGACGGCTCGCCGGCCGGGCCGTGATGCCCGAGGTCGCGCTCCTGCGCGACGAGCTCGCGGAGCTGCGGGGCACGATCGCGCGGCTGGGCGACGACGTGGCCGCCCTCGCGGCCGAGCGGGAGCGGCTGGCGGAGCGGGTCGAGGTCCTCGACGCCGACCTCGACGAGGCCCGGCGGCTCAACGTCCGGCTGGCCGAGCTCACCGACCTCGTCACCGAGGTGGTGCTCCCGCTGCACGACCGGGAGATCGACATCGAACGTCTGCGCCCGCACGACACCGAGCCCCAATGATCGGGGAGGCACCGTGATCGGGCTGGTCCTGGCGGCCGGCGCGGGCCGTCGGCTGCGGCCCTACACCGACTCCGTCCCGAAGACCCTGGTCCCCGTCGACGGCACGACGACGATCCTCGACGTCTGCCTGCGCAACCTCGCGGCCGTCGGGCTGCGCCACGTCGTCGTCGTCATCGGGTACGCCCGGCAGGCGGTGGAGGTGCTGCGACCCGAGCTCGAGCACCGGCACGGCGTCGACCTCGAGCTCGTCGTCAACCCCCACGCCGAGGACCGCAACAACGCGTACTCGCTGTGGACCGCGCGGGAGTACCTGCGCGAGGGCGCGATGCTCGTCAACGGCGACACCGTGCACCCGCCGAGTGTCGAGGAGACGCTGCTGGCGCGTCGGGATCCGGACGGCGCGGGGGTGCTGCTCGCGCTCGACACCGAGAAGCGCCTCGCCGACGAGGAGATGAAGGTCGGCGTCGACGAGCAGGGCTACCTCGCCCGGATCACCAAGCAGATGGCGCCGTCCGAGGCGGCCGGGGAGTACATCGGCGTCTCGCTCATCGAGCCGGGCGCCGCCGAGCCGCTCGCGGACGCACTGCAGGCCACCTGGGAGCGCGACCATGGGCTGTACTACGAGGACGGGTACCAGGAGTACGCCGACCGCGGCCGACTCGTGCGGCCGGTGCCGCTCGGCCCGACCACGTGGGTCGAGGTCGACGACCACGCCGACCTGGCCCGGGCGCGGGACGTGGCGTGCCGCTGCTGAGCCGGATGCTCCTCGCCCCCCTCGAGGTCGACATCCGGCCGGGGGCGGTCGACGGTCTCGCGCGCCTGCTCGCCGACCAGCGCATCTCCGGCGGGGGGCAGGTGGCGGTCGCCGTCGGTCCCGGGCTGGGTGAGGAGATTGCGGACCGGCTCGCCGCCACGCTGGCGACGGCGTCGGTGTTCCGCGTGGACGGCGGCTCGGTGGACGAGGCGGTCCGGCTGCAGGACGCGGTCCGGGCCAGTGGACGCGGCTTCGACGCCCTCGTCGGCATCGGCGGCGGACGTACCCTCGACGTCGCGAAGTACGCCGCGACCCGACTCGGCCTCCCGATGGTCTCGGTGGCCACGAACCTGGCCCACGACGGCGTCTGCTCCCCGGTGTCGTCGCTGGACACCGAGGTCGGCAAGGAGTCGTTCGGGGTGTCGATGCCGATCGCGGCCGTCGTCGACCTCGACTACGTGCGCCGCGCCCCCGCCGAGATGGTGCGCTCGGGTGTCGGCGACGTCGTCAGCAACCTCTCGGCCATCGCCGACTGGGAACTGGCCGGCCGGGAGCGCGGCGAGCGCGTCGACGGACTGGCCGTGTCCTTCGCGCGCCTCGCGGCGGAGTCGGTGCTGTACCACCCCGGCGACGTCGACGACCCGGGTTTCCTCGTCATCCTGGCCGAGGCCCTCGTCATGTCGGGCATCGCCATGACGGCGGCCGGGTCGAGCCGGCCCTGCAGCGGCGGCGACCACGAGATCCTCCACGCCGTGGACCGGCTCTTTCCCGGGGCCGGGCAGCACGGGGAGCTCGCGGGTCTGGGCGCGCTCTTCGCCGCGTCGTTGCGCGCGGACGGGGAACGGTCGGTCGCCGACCTCGAGACGTGCCTGCGCCGCCACGACCTGCCGTGCCACCCGAAGGACGTCGGGCTGACGACCGAACAGTTCGCGCAGGCCGTCGAGGCCGCGCCCGCGACCCGCCCGGACCGCTACACCGTCCTGGAGCACCGTGCCCTGGACCGGGAGGGCATCGAGCGCGCGGTGGCCGCCTTCGCGGAACGGCCGCTCTGATCACGATCCGACCTTGAGCGGGACCGGACGGCCCTGGTTCGATCCGCGCATGCTGGAGGCGCACCGGGTCTCGTCGTTCCGCCCCCGGTGGGAGGTCCGCGAGGACGGATCCCCGCTGCTGGTGCTCGCCGAGTTGGGCTGGCGCTCCGGCCTGGAGTACACCCTGGACGGCACCATCTACGAGGTCAGCACCACCTGGACCGGCACCCGGTACACGCTGACCAGCGGCGACACCGAGGTCGCCCACGCGGAACGGATCGGGCGCAAGCACTGGTCGGTGACCACCCCGGAGAGCGAGTTCCACTTCCGGCGCCGCTCGATCTGGAAGCCCGACCAGGAGTGGGTGGCCGGGCCGGACTCCTCGGCGACCCTCGGCGGCATCCGACGCACCGGGACCTGGCGGGGCGACGCCGAGGCCCAGCTGCCGGGGATGCCGGGCCCGGTGGCCGTGTTCGTGCTCGCGGTGGTGCTGCTCATGTGGGAGCAGGCTGCTGGTGCCGCGGCGGCGGGAGCGGCGTCGAGCTGAGCACCGGGGGGACCGCAGCGGCGAGCGTGGTCCACCCGACGGCGAGGGCCACCATCGTCCCCACCCCCATGGGCGGATAGATGTGGCTGGTCAGGAACGACCACGCGCCGGCCGCGACGACGAGGGTCCCGACGACGGCGGCGACCTGCGCCGCGACCCCGCGCGCGGCGAGGATGCCCGTCGCCCCGCCGATCACCGTGGCCGCGAGGTAGGCGTAGACCCCCGGGACCGCGAGCTCGTCGGCCATCCCGAACAGCGCCGGCACCCACGGCCCCGGACCGACCACGACGGTCTCCTGCCCGGCGCCGATCCCGGCGAGGACGTCGAGCGCGGTGTAGCAGCACGCGTAGACCAGCCCGAGGAGCACCACGACCGCCTCGAGCACGCGTCCGCGACCGCGGACGACCACCCAGGGGCCCAGCGCGAGCAGCGGGAAGAGTCCCAGCCCGATCACGTGCAGGTCTCGCCACCACGGCGCCGACTCCGGCGTGAGCATCGTCGGGTGGGTCGTGCCCAGGGCCGCGAGCAGCAGCGGAGGGACCGCGGCGGCGGCGAGCGCGACCGGGCGGGGCATGGCGATGTCCTCTCTCGGGCCGTCACGCCACCGTGACGCGCCGGTGATCACCTGGTCGTGTACGGCTCTGGGGGTGACCGATTGCTGTCAATGGGCGAACCCTGAGTGACAGGTCGAACGACCGAGGGGCGTCATGGGCAGCAGCATCCTGGGCGGGCGGGGGCTCCGTCATCGTCGCAGAGCAGCGGTCGCGGCGGCCGTGGGCGTGCTCGCGCTGGTGGTGGGGGTCGTGACCGCCGGGCTCGGGCAGGGCAGCGCGGACGCGGCCGTCGTCACGGGCCGGATCAGCAACGTCGGGGGCGGCTGCCTGGAGAACGCCGGCAACGCCACCACGGCGAACAACCCGCAGCAGCTGAACTCCTGCGGCACCGGCGTCGGCCAGCAGTGGTCGCGGTACGCCGACGGCACCATCCGGGTGCAGGGCCGCTGCATCGACACGCTGGGCGGCGGGACCGTGAACGGCACCCGCGTCGTGCTCGCGGCCTGCTCGCCGACCTCGACCTCCCAGCGGTGGGCGCTCTACACGACCGGCAACGTCGCGAACCAGAAGTCGAAGACCTGCCTCGCCCCGCTGAACAACCAGGTCTACGCCAGGGTGGCCGTGACCATCGCCGCCTGTGCGAACGTGAACGCGCAGAAGTGGGCGCTGCCTGCCGTCTCGACGACCACCACCCCGGTCCCGACGACGACCACGAAGGCGCCGGCGCCCATCACGACCACCAAGCCCCCGGTGCCGACCACGACGACCAAGGCGCCGGTGCCCAGCACGACCCCGAACCCGACCCCGACGACCACCACGAGCATGCCGACGCAGACGACGCAGACCTGGGACTCCGACTTCACCGGCTCGGGCTTCTCGCAGTTCGACGACACCCCGTGGAACAACGTGGGGGCGAAGGCGCCGGTGATCGTGAACTCCCCGGTGACGTCCGGGGCGAAGGCCGCCCAGTTCACGATGCCGGCCAAGGGGACCCGCAGCGAGGTCGTGCCG
>JAICLN010000349.1 GCA_025925615.1 Actinomycetospora sp.
GGCGCGACGTCCCGAACATCTCCGCGCCGAGGTCACGCACGGCCCGGCTGACCTCGGCCTCGCCCCGCCCGGGCGCGATCAGCCCGCGCCGCCCGATCTCGGCGAACAGGTCCGCGGCGTGCGCCTCGGCCTCGACGAGGCACCGCGTGCGCTCGTCCTCGTCCAGCGTGTCCGTGGCGTCCATGACCGCGATCCTCACCCCGGGCCGGTCCGCGACGGAAGAGCGCCGGACGCACGAGCGCCCCGCGGAATCGGCGGGCACGGCCCGGGACCGGCCGCTACCGTCGCCGACCGTGCAGCCCGCCGACATCGGACGCCTCGTCACCCCGGGCCACCCGCGGGTCTCCCCCGACGGCACCCGCGTCGCCGTCGTCGTCACCCGCGTCGACCTCGAGGCCGACCGCTACCGCAGCGCCGTCTGGCTCGCACCCGTCGACGGCTCGTCGCCGGCCCGCCCGCTGACCGCCGGCGAGGACGCCGACGCGAACCCGGCATGGTCGCCCGACGGCACCCGGCTCGCCTTCACCCGGTCGTCCGCGGGCAGGCACCGGCTGCTGGTGATGCCGATCGGCGAGCCCGGCGAGCCGGTGGTGCTCGCCGAGCGCGCCGAGCCCCTCGGCGGGCTCGCCTGGTCCCCGGACGGCAGTGCGCTGGCCTTCGCCTCCCGCGAGGCGCGGCCCACCGCCGGCCCGTACACCCGGCCGGTGGCCCCGACGGCGGGTGCGGGCGCGACCACCGCGTCCAAGCCACCCCGGCGCATCGACCGCCTCTTCCCCAAGCTCGACGGGGAGGGCTGGATCGTCGACCGACCCCGGGCCGTGTTCGTCGTCGGCACCGACACCCCGGCCCCGCCCCGGCTGCTCGTCGCGCACCGCTACGACGTCGGCGACCCCACCTGGTCCCCGGACGGCCGCACGCTCGCCGTCTGCACCGTCCGCGACCTGCCCGACGCCGACCTCACGATGGTCGACGCGCTGCACCTCGTCGACGTGGACGGGCCGGACGCGGGGGTGTTGCGCCCGCTGACCGGCGAGGTGACGACGTCGTTGTCGCACCCGTCGTTCTCCCCGGACGGCGCCCGGATCGCGGTGCTGGCCGAGGAGACCGCGGTCGTGCCCTCGTTCGGTCGCGTCGCCGTGGTCCCCGCGGCCGGCGGGGAGCCGACGGTGCTCACCGGCGGTCTCGACCGCCAGGCGGCCCCGTCCGTCGGGGTCCGCGCCCCGATCTGGCGCGGCGACGACGAGCTGGTGTTCGCCGTCGAGGACCACGGCACGCAGCCGCTGATGCGGGTCGCCGCCCACGGCGGCGCCGAGCCGGAGGCGGTGCTCGGCGGGACTCGCGCGGTCGTCGGGTACGACGAGGCGGCGGGCACGTTGGCGGTCGTCTCGACGTCCCCGACCGAGCGCCCGGAGCTCTCCGCGGTGCGCGACGGCGTCGAGACCCGGCTGACCTCCTTCTCCGCGGCGTTCCACCGCGACGTGCCCGTCCCGGCCCCCGAGCACCTGCGGGCCGCCTCGCCCGGCGGCGGCGAGATCGACGTGTGGGTGCTGCGGCCCCGCACCCAGGCCGGCGACCGGGTTCCGGTGCTGCTCTCGGTACACGGCGGCCCGATGACCCAGTACTCGACGGCGTGGTTCGACGAGTTCGCGCTGTGGTCGGGCGCGGGCTACGCGGTCGTCTGGTGCAACCCGCACGGCTCCACCGGGGACACCGAGGCGTTCCTCCGGGCCATCCGGCCCCCGGAGTCCGACGACGCTCCCGGGACTGGCTGGGGCGGGGTCGACGCCGACGACGTCCTCGCCGCCCTCGACGCGGCCCTGGCGCACGACCCGTCGCTGGACCCGGGCCACGTCGGGATCCTCGGCGGGTCGTACGGCGGGTTCATGACGACGTGGCTGGTGTCGCACACCGACCGCTTCGCCGCGGCGTGCAGCGAGCGGGCCGCGAACAACCTGCTCTCGCTCGAGTGGGGCGGCTCCGACGCGGCCGGCTTCTTCCGGTTCGAGTTCGGCGGCGTCACCCACCTCGACCGGCCCGACGTCTACACCCGCCTGTCCCCGACCACCTACGCCGCGGACATCCACACCCCGATGCTGCTGCTGCACGCCGACGACGACCTGCGCTGCCCGCCCGACCAGGCCGACCAGCTCTACCTCGCCCTGCGCCTGCTCGGCCGCGAGGTCGAGTACTGGCGCGTCCCCGACGAGGGCCACGAGCTCTCTCGGGGCGGCTCACCGCGCCACCGGGTCGCGCGCGCCGAGATCATCCTCGACTTCTTCGCCCGCCACCTGGGCGGCGCCCCGCCCGCCGTCTGACCACTCCCGGCACGGACGAACGGCCCGTTGGTCACCTTTGATGGTGACGAACGGGCCGTTCGTACGTCAGGCCGCGGCGGCGACGACGTCCCGCGAAGGCCGGGCGAGCGCCTGGCCCACCGCGCGCTGGGTGGCCGCCGACGTCAGCTGGGCCACGTGGCCGTGCCCGACGACGACGTTGTGGGCGTACGGGTCGTGGCTCGACCGCCAGGGCACGGCATTGTCGGTGCGGCTGTAGATGCTGGTGAACGGCACATCCGCGGGCCACGCCCCGCGCAGCGAGTCGCGGAACCGCGCGCAGCACGCGCCGACGAGGCACCCGAGCCGGTAGAGGCCGGGGACCCCGGCCGAGCCGGCGGCCGCGAGGCCCCAGACGATCGCGGACATGTGCGGGGTGATGCCCCACAGGTCGAACGGGGTGCCGATCGTGACCAGGTGGGACACGGCGTCGGGCGCCTCGAGGCCGACGGCGCGGGCGAACTGCCCGCCCCGGCTGTGCCCGACGAGCCGGACCGGGCGCCCGGCGTCGTCGGCGATCTCGCGGACCCGCCGCACGAGCGAGGTGACGGTGCGCTGGGCGCAGCCCATCCCGGCGCCGAGCGTGTACGGAGTGACGTCGTAGCCGAGCCGGGTGAGCCAGAGCCCCATCGGCTCCAGGCACGGCCGGGTCTCGCAGAGGCCCCCGAGCAGGACGACTGGCCCGTCACCGGGGTGCTCGACCGCCTCGGCGCGGCCGACCGAGCGGTACCGCAGGCCCGTGACGCCGAGGGTCGCGCGGCCGGCGTGCTCGAGGCCGAGGCCCACCATCTGGTTCCACCACATCGTGACCCCTCCCCGACGGAGACGGCGCGGCCTGGCGCGCCGACGTGGAGTTACCCCACGGTCACCGCGCGAGAAACCGGTCACGAGGCCGCTGCTAGCCTCGCGCGATCCCACACCACGGCGGAGATCGTGGAGCGTGCCCGAGGAGCAGCGCCGGATGAGCACCGAGACCGACACGCCGGCCGAGCACGACGAGCAGGACGGCCCGAATCTGCAGGAGCGCCTGGAGTGCACGCCGCGCGGGCGCGCCCTGATCAGCATCCTGATCGTCGTGCTGCTCGGCACCGTTCTGATCATCAACATGCCCGACTCGATCACCAAGCGGGCGCTCCTGCACGCCGCCGCTCCTGTGGCGAACGTCGTCGGACTCGACCAGGGCTGGGCGGTGTACGCACCCGGCCCTCGGAGGGAGAGCACGTACCTCGAGGCGCGGGTGCTTGATCGGGACGGGACCACGCACACGTACCCGGTCCCGATGCAGCACGGCCTCGCCGAGTACTGGGACTACCGCTGGCAGCGCTACGCCGACACGCTGCTCAACGGACCGGAC
>JAICLN010000353.1 GCA_025925615.1 Actinomycetospora sp.
CCAGGACGTAGACGCCGACGTCGAAGCGGTGCGGGCAGCTCACGACCCGACCCCCATCTCCTCGAGCGCCAGGCGCAGGGCCCGCAGCGCGTAGTGCACGCGGGACTTCACCGTGCCCGGCGGCACACTCAGGATCGCGGCCGCCTCGCTGACGGTACGGCCGCGGTAGTAGCACTCCACGAGCACCGCGCGGTGCTGGGCGGACAACCGGTCGAGAGCCGCACCGACGGTCCAGGCCTGAACGGCGGCCTCGGCGTGGTCGGCGACGGTGTGCTCGCCCGGAGCCCTGCCCGACTCCGCGCCCACAGGGTCGTCGGACAGCAGCTCCGGGCGCGCCGAGCGGGCCCGCCACTCGTCGATGAGCACGTTGCGCAGCGTGCGCAGCAACCACGGGCGGGGATCGCCGCGTCCCGGATCGAGGGCGGTGGGATGGCGCCAGGCGCGCAGCAGGGTCTCCTGCACGGCGTCCTGTGCCCGGCCGGGATCGGCGGTGGTCCGCAGCGCCACTGCCCACAGCGCGGCACCGTGCTGCTCGTGGAGCAGCCGGATCAGCTCCGCGTCACCGGACCCCCGTCCCACCTCCACCTCCGTCAGCGTCGCACGGCGCGGGTGAACGACCAGGCCGTCACCCAGACGATCCCGACCGTCAGGATGAGCGCCCCCGGCACGTGGAGCGCCAGGTTGGTGTGCTCGCCGAAGTACGCCTGCACGAAGCTGAGCACGAACACCAGCGCGGCCAGGACGGCGGGCCACCACGGCCCGCGATGGGTGCGCGCGTACAGGATCGCGGCCACCGTGAGCAGGCCGGTGACGACGTGGAGCACGATCGCCCCGGTCGCGTGGATGCCGAGCGGCCCGCCGCGCGGGAAGAGCTGCCCGGCGGTGACGTACTGGCACACCAGGTTGAGCACCGAGAGCAGCCCCAGGGCCTGGACGGCGCGCAGGACGGCCGGGGAGGCGCCCGCCGTCCGGGACCCGCGGTCGATCGTGCTCGAGGTCTGCGTGCTGTAGGTCATCGCCACGTCCTCTGGTCGGGGTCTCTGCCCGACTACACGGAGCGCACCGCCGAACGGTTCAACGACGGCCACTCATCCTCGCCGACCGGCCCGCGGCACGGCAGGATCGGGCCCACCGAGGTAGGGGTCCGCAGGCGAGGAGGCCGGCGTGGGTGGACGGGTGACGAGCGAGCTGCTGCTGGTCGGGAGCCTTCCCACGCCCTCGGCCGAGGAGGCGTTCCGGGCCGGGGCGGGGCTCGTCGGGGACCTCGTCCCGGCGCTTCCCGACGGCGAGTCGGGGCCGCTGGGGGCGTGGGTCGCGTTCGACCGCACGCAGCTCCTGGAGCCGCACCCCGACATCGAGGTCCTCGTGCCGAGCAGCTCGCCGACCGGGCGCGCCCGGCACGCCTACGAGACCGCGCGGCTCGCCGTCCGCGAGGGGGTCGGCTCCCTGCGGTTCGACGCGTGGCCGCGGGTGCCGGTGATGCTGGAGTCCTACGAGCTCTTCCGCCGGCTGCGCGCCGAGGGCGTGATCCCGGCCGACCAGCGGTTCCAGGTCAACTTCCCCGGCCCGTCGAGCGTCTTCACCGGCGCCTTCAAGGACCACTACGCCCGCGACTGGGCCGTCGTCGGGCCCGCGCTCGAGGACCTGACGCTCCGGGCGATCGACCAGGTGCTCGGAGCGATCCCGGCGCGCGACCTCGCGCTGCAGTTCGACTTCGCCTACGAGGTGCTCGACAACGAGCAGGTCCTCGGCTGGACCGAGGGCGGCCGGGAGGGGGCGTGGGACCGGTTCGGCGGGCCGTGGTCACGGCTGGCCCCCCACGTGCCCGAGGAGGTCCTGCTGGGGCTGCACCTCTGCTACGGCACGTTCCCGGAGTGGCCGATGTTCGAGGCCCGCGACATGGGGCTGTTGGTGCACATGGCGAACCACGCCGCCGCGCACGCCGGCCGCCCGCTCGACTGGCTGCACCTCGCCGGACCGCGCTACCTCCGCAGCGAGGACGAGGCCTTCTTCGCCCCGCTCGCCGGGCTGCACGCGCCCCGTACCCGGGTGTTCCTGGGGATCGTGCTCCCGCTCGACGGTGAGGACGGGCTGCGGCGCCGGCACCGGACGGCGTCGCGCTACCTCGACGACTTCGGGGTCGCCATGTACTGCGGGTTCGGGCGCCAGCCCGGGCAGGACCCGGGCGAGACGCTGCGCGAGCACGCCGCCGTGGTCAGGGCGGTCCGTCGCTGAGGGCGGCGACGATCCGGGCCTCGGCCTCGGCCAGGTAGTCGGCCACCTCGAGGGCGGCCTTCTCGAGCTCGCCGCGCTCGAGCAGGGTCGCGACGGTGTCGTTGCGCTCGAGGTAGGGCTCGTGGAAGGCGCGGTGGGTGCCCACGAGGTGGAAGGTCAGCCGCATCTCGGCGAGCAGCAGGTCCATCTGCTGGTCGAGCCGGGTGCTGTCGGCGAGCCCGACGAGGGCGCGGTGGAAGTGCTGGTTGGCGTCGGCCACCCCGGCCCAGTCGTCCCGGTCCGCGGCCGCCCGGCCCTCCTCGACGGCCGCGCGCACCGCGGCGATCGCGGCCTCGTCGTCGGCCCGCTCGCCGTGGCGCACGGCGGCGGGCTCGACGATGCGCCGGCTGCGGTAGACGTCCCGGACGTCGGGCACACCGGGCGTCCTCACGAACACCCCGCGGTGCGCCTCCCGGACCAGGATCCGCTCGGCGACGAGCTGGCTGAACGCCTCGCGCAGCGGGTTCCGCGAGACCCGCATCGCGTCGCAGAGTGCCTGCTCCCCCCGCCGGACGCCGGGTAGCAGACGCCCCTCGACGACCTGCTCGCGCAGCGCGTCGGCGACCCGCTCGGCCGTCGACGACGTCTGCGCGACGCGGGCCGTCGACAGCGCCTCGAGCGCGGCGCGGGCGGCCCGGTCCGGATCCACGGCGGTCACGGCGTTCAGCCTACCCAACCTCCGTCGGATCGTTGAACGATCGGCAGCGCGCCGTGGCCGTCGCTGCTCCGGTCGGGTGACGGCCCTGTGGCCCGCGACGAGGGGTCGTGACGATGTGCTCGTCGTCGTGCCGACCGAGGGAGCTCTCACCGATGTACGTCACCCAGGGACTCCACCGGGCCGCCCGCGAGACTCCGGACCTCGCTGCGACGATCTTCGCCGACCGCGTCCGCACGTGGGCGCAGAGCCGGGACCGGGTAGCCCGGCTCGCCGGCGCCCTCGCGCACCTCGGGCTCGTCCCCGGCGGCCGGGTCGCGATGCTGGCGATGAACTCCGACGGCTACCACGAGTACCTGCTCGCGGTGCCGTGGGCGGGCGGGGTCGTGACGCCGGTCAACGTGCGGTGGAGTCCGGCCGAGATCGCGTTCTCGCTGGTCGACGCCGAGGTGGAGATCCTCGTCGTCGACGACGGGTTCGTCGGGCTGGTCCCCGAGATCCGCGGCGCGGCTCCCGTCGTGCGGCACGTCCTGCACTGGGGCGACGAGCCGACCCCCGAGGGGATGCTCCCGGTCGAGGCGCTGATCGCCGAGCACGGACCCGTGCCCGACGCCGGGCGCGGTGGCGACGACCCGTACGGCATCTACTACACCGGCGGCACCACGGGCACGCCCAAGGGCGTCGTGCTGAC
>JAICLN010000351.1 GCA_025925615.1 Actinomycetospora sp.
CTCGGCGGCGACCCGGGCCGGATCGTGCTGGCCGGGGATTCCGCGGGCGGGCAGCTCGCCGTCTCCGTCGCCTACCACGCGGCCTCGGGCACCCAGACGTCGTCGTGCGGCGGCATCGTGCCGGTGCCCCGCGCGGTGGTGGTCCAGTACCCGGCCGTCGACCTCGTCGACGCCTACGAGCACGGGCAGGACCCCGGGCGCCCCGGGGTGTCCGACCGGTACCTGCTGGACTGGTACGTCGGGGGGAGCCCGGCGCAGTTCCCCGACCGCTACGCCGCGCTCTCCGGCGTCCCGGCGATCACGCCGCGCGCCCCGGCCACGCTCGTCCTCGGCCCGACCCGCGACGAGCTGGTGCCGCCCGGCGGCGTGACGCGGTTCGCCGAGGCGGCGCGGGCCGCGGGAGTGGACGCGACGCTGGTGTCGGTGCCGTACGCGAATCACGCCTACGACGTGCTCGGCACGGGGTCGCTGGGCAACCAGGCGAGCCGGTCGATACGGGAGCACTGGCTGGACCAGCACGGCTGGTAGGGCTCAGCGCAGGATCTCGACGAGCAGCACCCACGCCCCCACCAGCCCGCCGAGCAGGGAGACCCCGATGGCGGGCGCGAGCCAGAGGAGCCCGCCGAGCCCGCCGACGAGCAGCCCGGTCCCGGCGAGGAGCACGCCCAGGGCGAGCACGACCGGGGGCGCCAGCGTGGTGAACACCCACGCGACGCGCGGCACCTCGGGGATCGGGCGCGGCAGCATCACGGCCAGGGCGCCCCCGGCGAGCACGGCCTGGACGACGAGCACCACGCCGAGCGTCGTCGTCGACCCCCACGGGACCAGGAGCGCGAGGGCCAGGAACACCGGCGCGGCGAGCAGGACGAGCGTCGACCCGGCACGGGCGGTGATACGCGTCGAGCCCAGGACCGACGAGATGTTGATCGAGAGGGCCACGAAGAGCAGCCCGGCGAGCGCGGCGGCCGCACCCGCGGTCGCGACCGAGAAGTCACTCCACGCCTCGGGGTCGGTCACGGCGAGCAGTGTCGTGGGGTCACGGGTCGGCGCGCCAGGGGTGACCTCCACGAGGGGTACTGCCGGCAGGTCCGGGGCCGGTGTGCCGCGCGTGTCCTGGATCAAGCCTCGCCGGTCCCGAGGCCCGCGAGGTCCACGACGGCGAGGGACCCCGCGTCCCGCAGCGCCTTGCGGTCGGCGTCGGCGAGGTCGGCGAGCACCCGGTAGGTGAGCGTCATCGGGTCGATCCCGAGGTCGCGCGCGGCGTCGGGATCGAGGCGTTCGAGGACCATCTTCGAGACGAGGGTCTGCCCGCCGGTCGCGACGTGCTCGATGCGGGCGCACTCGTTGACCTCGTCGCCGAGGGCGGTGACCTCCAGGCGGCCGCCGGTGACGATCTGGCCGATGTAGAGGTTGGCGCCCCAGTGCACGCCGAGGTTCACCCGGCAGTCGCGCAGGTCGATGCCGACGCCCTGCCCGGCGAGGTCGGAGACGATGTCGCGCACGGCCGCGGGGAAGGCGAGCGCGACGGCGAGGGCCGCGGCGGCGGTGTCCGACTCCGCCGGGTGCCCGTCGTCGGTCGCCAGGAAGAAGGCGCTCGCCCCGTCGCCGGCGTGCTTGCCGACGATGCCGCCGTGGCTCGCGACGAGGTCGTCGAACGTCGTCGTGAACCGGCGGATCAGCTCGAAGTAGGCCGGGGTCGGCAGCAGGCGCGAGAGCGGCCCGGAGGAGTCGATGTCGGCGAACACGACCGCCGCGGGCCGCCGCCGGGGCTCGGTGAGATCGGCCATGCGCGTGAACATCGCCTCGTCGCCCTCGCTGACCAGCGCGAGCACCCGCGCGGGCAGCAGCGGCGCGAATACCAGCGCGGTGCCGGCGAGCGTCCCGTCCGCCGCCCGCACCGTCACCCCGAGCATCCCGACGGGCCGGCGCCGCTGCGCCAGGTTGAGCTCGACCGGCGAGACCCAGACGGGCGCCGGGTCGTCCCCACCGGCGAGGTGCCGCTGGAGGTCGTCGCGCAACTCCCGCCGGGCCGCCTCGGACAGCATCCCCGCCCACAGCGGCAGCTCGAGGCCCTCGTCGACGTGCAGGCCGTACCCGAGCTCCGCGGAGTCGTCGGCGTCGGCCAGCTCCAGCAGCTGCGGGGAGACCCACCGCAGCCGCCCCTCGCCGTCGTAGACCTGCGACGCGGTGCGGCTCGCCTCGAGGGCCTCGACGACGGCCTGGCGGAGCTCGGAGAGCCGATCGTCCACCGAACGGACGCTAGTGGTGCCCCCTCGTGCCCCGCGCCCTGGGGCGGATGCGCCGCCCCACGAGGTTGCGTCGACCGAATAGTGACATGGACCACACCGACGCGCTACGTTCATCGAATGAACGCGGTCAGGCCCGGATCACCCGCGGGACTCCGCGAGGCGAACCGTCGTCGCGTGCTCGACGCCGTGCTGCTGGCCGGCGAGCCGACGCAGTCGGGCATCGCCTCGGCCACCGGGCTCGCCCCGGCCACTGTCTCGAACATCGTGCGCCACCTCGTGACGACCGGCAGCCTGACGGCGACGACGACGGTGCGCGGGGGCCGGCGCGTCCGGGCGGTCCGGCTCGTGCCGCCCGCGGGCTTCGTCGCGGGGGTCGACTTCGGGCACCGCCACGGGCGCGTCGGACTCGCCCCCGCGGCGGACACCGTGCCGGGGGCGGCGGCGGGGTCCCCGGAGCCGCCCCCGACGCTGCTCGCCGAGGTCGGCGCCGACCTGCCCGGTGGCCACGGGGTCGACGACGGGCTGGACACCGCCGCAGCCCTGCTCGACGAGGCGCTGGGCGCGGCCGGGGTGGCGCCCGCCGAGCTGCGGGGCGTCGGGATCGGCCTCCCCGCCCCGGTCGACGTGCGCAGCGGCGCCGTCGGCGAGCCCGGGATCCTGCCGGGCTGGGTCGGGGTCGAGGCGGCCGCGCGGGCCACCGCCCGGCTCGGCGTCCCGGTCGCCGTCGACAACGACGCCCTGCTCGGCACCCTCGCCGAGCAGGCCTGGGGCGCGCTGACCGGTGTCCGGGACGCCATCTACCTCAAGCTCTCCGACGGTGTCGGGGCCGGCCTCGTCCTCGACGGCCGCCCCTACCGCGGCCGCGCGGGCACCGCGGGGGAGATCGGGCACGTCGTGGTCGCCGACGACGCGGGCGGCCCGACCGGCGGGCCGGGCCGCACGGTGTGCCGCTGCGGCAACCGCGGCTGTCTGGAGACGTGGGCGTCGACGACGACGGTGGTCGGGCTGCTCGAGCCGCTCCTGGGGCGGCCGCTCGCGATCGCCGAGGTGGTCGCGCGGGCCCGCGGCGGGCACGCCCCGTCCCGGCGCGTCCTCGCCGACACCGGCGGCCACGTCGGGCGGGCCCTCGGCGGACTGTGCAGCGTCCTGACCCCGGCCCGCGTCGTCGTCGGGGGCGAGCTCGCGCAGGCCGGCGACCTGCTGATCGGACCGCTGCAGGCGGCCCTCGAACGGTGGGCGCTGCCGGGGGCGGCCGAGGGCGTCCAGGTCGTCCCGGCCCGCCTCGGGGCGCGGGCCCACGTGTTCGGCGCCGTCGCCCTGGCGGGGGAGCTCGTCCTCGCCGCGCGTGGGTGATCACGCCCGACGGGTACCGCC
>JAICLN010000102.1 GCA_025925615.1 Actinomycetospora sp.
AAGCGCGCAGCGCACCTAGAGGGTGAACCAGGCCAGGCAGGCCGCGCCGGCGACGATGCAGTAGACGCCGAACGGCCGCATCGAGCGGTGCTCGAAGTAGCGGGTCAGGAAGCGCACCGACAGGTAGGCGCCGACCCCGGACAGCACGCTGCCGAGCAGCACCTGACCGCGGATGCCGTCCCCGGCCGGGCCCGCGAGGTCACCGACCTTGAGCACCCCGGCCGCGAGGATCACCGGCGTCGCGAGCAGGAACGCGAACCGGGCGGCGTCCTCGTGGGAGAGCTTCGCGAGCAGGCCCGCGCCGATCGTGGCGCCGGAGCGGCTGATCCCGGGCAGCAGAGCGAGGATCTGCGCGGCTCCGATGAGGACGGCGGTCAGCAGCGGGAGCTTCGCGACCCGGGCGTCCGACTCCTCCTCCGCGCTGCGCGGCGGCGCCACGCCCACCCCGGCTCCTCCGGACAGCACCTCGGTCGGGGCGTCGAGGCGCACCGTGGGAGCCTCGAGGGCGTCGGCGTCGGGACCGGCGTGCGCCCCCGCGGCCGCCCGTCGTCGGGTCAGCCCCTCGACGGCGATGAGCAGGACGCCGTTGATCACCAGGAAGATCGCCGTGGGCACCGGCTTCGCGAGCAGCGTGCGGAACACGTGGTCGAGGACGAGGCCTGCGATGCCCACCGGGATGGTCGCGATGACCAGCAGCCACGCCAGGCGCTGGTCGGCGGTCTCCACCCGACGGTCCCGGATGCTGGTGCCCAGCCCGCGCACGATCCGGACCCAGTCCCGCCAGAAGTAGACGATCATCGCGAGGGCGGTCGCGACGTGGAGCCCGACGATGAACGCCAGGTACGGCGAATCCGGCGCGGACACGTCGAGATCGCGCGCCCAGGAACCGCCGATCACGGCCGGCAACAGGATGGAATGTCCCAAGCTGGACACCGGGAACAATTCGGCGACGCCTTGCAGGGCACCGATCACGGCGGCCTCGAGCCAGCTCAGATGTGCCGACACCGGAGGTCCTTCCCTCGTCCATTCGTCCACGCACGCATCGAGAGCCAGGCTAACGACGCCGTCCGCCACCCCCCGGGACCGGGCGGAACGACGTCGTCGCAGGTCACGTCCCTCCGGGCCGGAGGCAAAGACGCGGTCAACACCGCGGATCCCGCGCGAAAGAGAAGGCGGGTCGGAGCAACCCGCGACCGGAATGGTTGCTAATGTGCGCCAGTCGGATCACGACCCGGTCACGCTCCCCAGCTCCCCAGACCGGGCCGCCGGAGAAGAAGGTGACCCCGCACCATGACCGCTGCTGCGTTCGGATCCACAGGCGGTGCGCTCCCCCGAGGCGCGAACGTCCTGGCCGCGAACCCGGTGACGACCGTCCTGGGCCTGGCCGTGGGTGCGGTCGGCGCCGCGGTCGTCGGGTCCCACGCGGCCCAGGGCGACCTGCCCGACCTGCACTCCGCCGCGACCGTGACCGCCGACCTGCACCTCACCGCGGGCGCGAGCCCCGCCAGTGCCTCGTCGGCGCGCGCCGCGATGACGCCGGTGCACGCCGAGGCCACCTCCGCCGCGGCCACCGTGCCCGAGCTGACCAAGGCCGCCGGCATGGCGCACCAGCAGCAGAAGATCGACTCCGCGATCGACCGGTTCGAGTCCACGATCGGTTCGACGCAGTACGAGAACTACTGCGAGCGGGCGGTGGAGAACGCGTTCGGCACGCAGCACCGCTACGCCAGCGCCATCGAGGACTGGCACTCCCAGGACCAGCACTCGGACTGGCAGGACGCCCCCCGCGGCGCGATGGTCTTCTACGACACCTCCTCGGACGGCCACGTCGCGCTGTCCCTCGGTGACGGGCGCGTGGTGTCCTCCAGCGCGCACCACCAGGTCGGGATCGTCCCGATCGGCTACTTCCAGCACCCGCTGGGCTGGGCGTACGCCCCGTACTGATCTCCTCACGCCGTCGGACCCCTCGGCTATCGTGATCGCCTCCGCGAGGGAGGGGGGCGACGATGACCGCAGTGCAGTCCGGCGTCGCCCCGCGCACGCCTCCCGCCGCGGGCGGTCCCGGCGCCCCGGGCTGGCGACGCCGGCTCGGTGAGCTGCGCGGGATCGGCCGGGACACCCGCGTCGGACGGCTCGCGACGGCCGCCGCCGCGACGCTCGCGCTGGTCCTGCTCGCCGGGGTGCTCGCGCTGGTGGCCACCCTGCGCACCCAGGCCGCGAGCGAGGACGTCGTCGCGCGCAGCGGTCCGCTGACGGCGGCGGCCCAGGAGCTCTACGGCGCGCTCTCCGACGCCGACGCGAGCGCCGGTCAGGGCTTCCTGCTCGGCGCCGGCGAGCCGCCGTCGCTGCGCCTTCGCTACCAGACCGACCTCGCGGACGCGGGCCGCGCGCTCGCCGTCGTCGGCTCCGCGTCGGGGCCGGACGCGGCCACCGGTCCGGTCGCCACCCTGACCTCCGGGCTGCCGGTGTACGCCGGGCTCGTCGAGACCGCCCGCACCGCCGACCGGCAGGGCCTCACCTACGGGGCCGCCTACCTGCGCGAGGCCTCCTCCTTCCTGCGCGCCTCCCTGCTCCCGGCGGCCGAGCAGGCCTACGACCAGCAGGCCGCCGAGCTGTCGGACGACCAGGCGATCGCCGACGGCGGGGTGTGGACGGTGCTCGCGCTGGTCGCCGTCGTCGCGGCGCTGGTCGCGATCTGGCTCCTCCACCGGCGCATCGCGCGCTCGACGAAGCGGCGGCTCACGCCGGGCGTCGCGCTGGCGGGCGCGGCGATGGGGCTGCTGCTCGTCTGGGGGGTGATCGCGCTCGGGCTCTGCGCGGCGCTGACCGCGTCGGCCCGCAACGACGGGTCGGACCCGAACCGCGAGCTCGTCGCGGCCCGCTTCGCGGTCCTGCAGTCGCGCAGCGACGAGGTGCTCACCCTCGTCGCGCGCTCGGCCGGGGGCGACTACGAGCAGGACTACGTGCGGCGCAGCATCGGGCTCTACGGCTGGCAGGGGCTGCTCGACCACGCCCGGGACGAGGCCGGGAGCGGCCCGGTCGCCGACGACGCGTCCACCGCCGCGACCGTCGGCCGCGAGGGCATCACGGTGCACGCCCTGGTGCGCACCCTCGACGTCTCCGGGGACTACGACGAGGCCGTGGCGCTCGCGCTGTCGACCGCGCCGAACGGCGGGCAGGGGTCGGTGCAGCAGGTCGAGGACGCGCTCGACCGCGCCGTCACGACGACGGCCGACACCGCCGCCGCCGACGCCGCGGCCGCCGACACCGCGACGACCCTGCTGGCGATCGGCGTCGTCGTGCTCACGCTCGTGGCCGCGGCCGGGCTCGCGGTCGGCGTGTGGCCACGGCTGCAGGAGTACCGGTGAGGGCCCGGGTCGGGGTCGTCGCCGCCGTCCTCGCCGTGCTCCTCGCCGGCTGCTCGCAGGCCGCGGCACCGGGGCCCGTCGAACCGGTGCGGCCCGCCCCGGCCGGCGCCACCGTCGTCACCGGCGCGCCGCCCGCGGCCGCCGACACCAGCTGCGGTGACCCGCGGGTGAGCCTCACCCCGACCCCCGAGCCCGCCCCGGGCGCGATGCCGGCCGGCTCGACGATGGCCCGGATCGCCGCCCGCGGGGCGCTCATCGTCGGGATCGACCAGAGCACCGTCCCGCTGAGCTACCGGGACCCGCGCTCCGGGGTGCTCACCGGGCTCGACGTGCGGTTCGCCCAGGAGATGGCCCGGTCGATCTTCGGCGACCCGAGCCGGGTCCGCTTCCGCATCGAGAGCTCCGCCCAGCGCATCCCCAACCTGCTCGCCGGCTCGGTCGACATGGTGGTGCAGGCGATGACGGTGACGTGCGCGCGCAAGGCCCGGATCGGGATGTCGTCGGTGTACTACGACGCCGCACAGCGCATCGCCGTCCCGGCGGTCTCCCCGGTGACGAGCGTCGCCCAGCTCGGCGGGCGGCCGGTCTGCTCGATCACCGGCACGACGTCGATCGCCACGCTGGCGGCCGAGCGGGGCACGAACGGGCAGCCCCCGGTCGTCGTGGGGGTGCCGGAGAACAGCGACTGCCTCGTCATGCTCCAGCAGGGCCAGGTCGACGCCGCCACCACGGACGACACGATCCTCGCCGGCTACGCCCTGGAGGACCGCCGGCTCGCGGTCCGGGGGGAGCCGCTGGCGTCCGAGCCCTACGGGATCGGGGTCGCGCCGCAGAACACCGACCTGCTGCGGTTCGTCAACGGCGTCCTCGACCGGACGAAGGCCGACGGTACCTGGGCCGCGATCGTCGCCGGCACCTTCGGGGGCACGCCCGCCCCGCCGCCGCCGGGGCAGTACGCGGGATGAGCGCCGTGACGCCGGACCGCGCCGGACTGGACGCCGAGCTGGAGGCCGCCGAGGGGGCGGTCGCCCGCGCATCGGCCTCGCTCGTCGACCTCGAGGAGCACCCCGGCTACGGCCTGCTGCGCCCCGGTGGGTTCACCGGGGTGTCGGCCCGACGCCGGGAGGAGACGCTCGCGACGGTGGCCGAGCTGCACCGCGACCTCGCCCTCTACCGGCGCGCCGTGGCCACCGCCCGCGAGGCCCGTGGCGCCCGGGGCCGGCCGTCCGGTGACGAGCTCGCGGCCGCGCACGACGCGCTGCACGGCGAGTCGGTCACCGTCACCGAGGAGGCCGTGCCGCTGCAGCGCCGGGGCCTGCTCGGGCCGACCTCGGAGGTCACCCGGACCAGCGCGGACGCCCTGCTCGCGCGGATGACGGCCGCGTTCGACGCCGCGACGCGGGTGGTGGCCGACGTCGCCGCGGTGTGGGACGCGGTCGCCGCGCAGCTCGGACCGGCCGACCGGGCACTGGACGCGCTGCGGGCCGAGGCGGCGGCGGTGCCCGAGGCGACGGTCGACGTGTCCGGCTGGTCGACGCGGCTCGAGGCGCTGCGCGGCCGGGTGCTGACGGATCCGTTGGCGCACGCCGGCAGCGCGGCTCCGGTGCCCGCGGCGGCGCTCGCCGGGGTCGAGGCGGGGCTGGCGGCGGCCCGGGAGGAGCTGGCGCAGGCGCGGGCGCTGCGCGTGGGCCTCGACGAACGGGTCGCCGCGCTCACCGCGCGCATCGACGCGCTGGCCGCCGACGAGTCGGCCGCCGAGACCGTGGCCGCCGAGGTCGCACGGCTCGTCGTCGCCGTGCCCGGGCTGCCGGTGCCCCGGCGGCGGGCCCCCGAGCTGCGCGCGGCGGTGCGGGAGGCCCACGCCCGGGCGCGGGACGGGCGGTGGGAGGAGGCGTCGGCCGGGTTCGCCGCGGCGTCGGAAGCGGTCGACGCGGCGGCCGCGCAGGCCGGGTCCGACCGGGCCGTGCTCGGCGGGCTGCTCGACCGGCGGGCGGAGCTGCGGGGGCGCCTCGGCGCGCTGCGGGCCAAGGCCGGGGCACACGGGCGCGGCGAGGACCTCGCGCTGGACGCGCTGCACACCCGGGCCCGGGACCTGCTGTGGAGCGCGCCGTGCGACCTCGCGGCAGCGACGGTCGCGGTCCGGGCCTACCAGCGAGGTCTGGAGGAGGGGCCGTGACGCGCGCGTGCGCCCGCCCCGGCTGCGACGGGGAGATCGAGGAGGACGGCTTCTGCGACACGTGCGGGCGGGCCCCGGAGGTGGCGGGCCCGACGACGGCGCGTGGCCCGGCGACGGCGTCGGGTCCCTCGACGGCGTCCGGTCCGGCCACGGCGTCCGGCCCGGCGACCGCGTCCGGCCCGGCGACGTCGTCCGGCCCGGCCACCGCCGCCACCGGGACCGGGACCGGCTCGGGCGCCACGCCGTCGGGGCGCACCGCGACGGCACGGACGACGTCCGGGCGCACCCGGTCCGGCTCGAGCCGGCGGCGCATCGGGGCCGGCCTCGTCGAGATCGCCCCGGAACCGGCGGCCGACCCCGCCGACGCGGTCATGGCCGAGGCCGTGGTCCCGGAGGCGAGCCGGTACTGCGCGGTCTGCGACGCCGCCGTCGGCCGCGGCCGTGACGACCGGCCCGGGCGCACCGAGGGGTTCTGCCCGCAGTGCGGCACCCGGTTCTCGTTCACCCCGACGCTGCGGTCGGGTGACCTGGTCGCCGGCCAGTACGAGATCCTCGGCGCCGTCGCGCACGGCGGGCTCGGCTGGGTCTACCTCGCGCGCGACCGCAAGGTCCGCGACCGCTGGGTGGTCCTCAAGGGGCTCCTGAACACCGGCGACGCGTCCGCGCTCGCCGCCGCCGACGCCGAGCAGGGCTTCCTCGCCCAGCTCGTGCACCCCCGCATCGTCCGGATCTACAACGTGGTGACCGGGCACGACGGCGGTACGTACATCGTCATGGAGTACCTCGGGGGCCGCTCGCTCAAGGCGATGCGCGACCCGCGCGAGCCGATGCCGCCCGAGCAGGCGCTGGCCTACGTCCTGGAGGTCCTGCCCGCGCTCTCCCACATGCACGAGCGGGGCCTGCTCTACTGCGACTTCAAGCCCGACAACGTCGTGCAGACCGGCACCGACGTGACCCTCATCGACCTCGGCGCGGTCCGGCGCATCGACGATCCCGGCGGCGACGTCTGGGGCACCGTCGGCTACCAGGCCCCGGAGATCTCCCCCGACGGCGCGGGCCCCTCGGTGGCCTCGGACGTCTACACGGTCGGGCGGACGCTCGCCGTGCTCGTCGCGACCTTCGACTTCCACCGCTCCCTGCGCGACTGGCTCCCCGACCCGCACGAGGCCCCGGCCCTGACCCACGAACCGCTGCGGCGCCTGCTCGCCCGCGCCACCGACCACGACCCGGCGCGGCGCTTCGTCTCGATCGACGAGATGGCCGACCAGATGATCGGGGTGCTGCGGCGGCTGACCGCCGAGCACGCCACGCCCCCGCCCCGGTTGTCGACGATGTTCGCGTCGCCGCCCGCGTCGGCCGGGGTCACCGCGCCCGCCACCCCGCCGGAGCTCGCGGACACCATGCCCGCCCCGCTGCCCGACCCGGACGACCCCGCGACCCCCGAGCTCGTGGCCGCCGCGGCGCAGGGACCCGAGGCCGTGCTCGCCGCCGTCTCCGCGGACGACGCACCCGACAGCGACCAGGCCCGCCTCTCCGCCGTCGTCGCCCACCTCGACTCGGGCGACACCGAGGCCGCCGGCCGCGCCCTCGCCGCCCACGCCCTGTCCGGCGAGTGGACGTGGACGTGGCTGCGCGCCCGGCACGCGGCCGCGACCGGCGACCCGGACACCGCCGCGACGCTCGTCGACGAGGTCGCCGACGCGCTGCCCGGCGAGCCCGCGCCGGAGTTCGCCCTCGCCTCGCTCGGCGAGTACCGGGCCGCGCGGGACGGCGGCCCCGCCGGACCGGTCGTCGAGGAGCGGTTCGCCGACATCTGGCGCACCGACCGCACCTGGACGGGGGCCGCGTTCGCCCTGGCCCGGCTGCGCACCGCCGCCGGGGACCGCGACGGCGCGGTCGCGGTGCTCGACGAGGTCCCGGCCAGCTCGGTGCACGCCGCGGACGCCCGCGTCGCCGCCGTGCGTGTCCTGCTCGGGTCGCGCGACGACGAACATCTGTCACGCTCCACGGTCATGGAGGCGGGCGCACGGGCGGAGGCGGTCGAGCTCGACGCGCTGCGGGCGGCGGAGCTGCAGACCGAGGTGCTCGAGGCCGCCCGCGGGCTCGACGACGACGCGGCACCGGGAACGCTCTTCGGCTGCCCGCTCGACGACCACGGGCTCGGCCTCGGGATCGAGGAGCGCTACCGGCTCCGGGCCCGGTACGCGGGCAGCCCGGCGGCGCGGTTCGCACTGGTCGACGCCGCCAACGACGCCCGCCCCTGGACCGCCCGATGAGCCCGGCGGACACCACGACCACCGAGGGCGCGCTCTGCGAGGGCTGCGGGGAGCAGGGCGAGCCCGGCGACCGGTTCTGCGAGGGCTGCGGCGCGGCGTTGCCCGCCACCGAGGGCCCGCCGCCCGCCGAGCGCGAGGGCACCCGGGCACGACCGGTGACGGCGCGGACCGCCGCCGCGGGAGCGGACACCGATGCCGGGGACGGGCACGCCGCCGGGTCGGACGGAGCGAACGGGTCGAACGGGGTGGTCGAGGCGAACGGCGTCATCGAGGCGGACGCGGCCGGGCCGGACGGGCTCGCCGACGGCGACGCTGACGCGCTCGGCCTCCGCGGGCTGGGCTACGACCCGGAGGACCCCGCCGACCGCGACCACGCCGAACGCTCGGTCCGCGGCGCGGCCGCGGTGACCGACATCGGCCGGGTCCGCGCCCGCAACGAGGACGCGTTCGGCCTGGTGCGGCTCCCGCTCGCGGGGAGCGAGCGGGAGATCGTCGTCGGGGTGGTCTGCGACGGGGTCGGGTCGGTGCCGGGCAGCGCGGCCGCGTCCGCGGTGGCGTGCCGGCAGGTGCTGGAGACCGCGCGCGACGCGGTCACCCACCCGGACCCCGCGGATCCCGGGCTCGCCGACACCGGTGGCATCGACGTCACCGAGCTCGCCTACACCTGCGCCGAGGCCGCCGTCGTCGCGGTGTCCGCGCTCGGCGGCCCGGGCCGGGACTCCCCCGCCTGTACCTACGTGTCGGCGATGGTCGTGGGCGACGTGCTCGTGGTGTCGTGGATCGGCGACAGCCGCGCGTACTGGCTGGTCCCGGACGAGCCGGACGCGTCGTGCGTGCTCACCACCGACGACTCGTGGGCGGCCGAGGCGGTCGCGGTGGGGCTGCTGGAGCCGGAGCGGGCCTACTCCGACCCGCGGGCGCACGCGATCACCCGCTGGGTCGCCGCGGACGGGCCGCCCGGTCCGGCCCACGTCGTCGCCCACGCCGCCGACCGTCCCGGCGTCCTCCTGATCTGCAGCGACGGACTCTGGAACCACGTGCCGCACGCGGCCGACCTCGCCCGGCTCGTCCACGCCGACGGCCCCGCGCCGACGACGCGGGCCATGCTGGCGGCGGCCCTGGACGACGGCGGCACGGACAACACCACCCTCGTGGTCGTCGACGTCGAGCCGGAGGGGAGCTCCGCATGAGCACGCCCGCCCCGTCGTTCAGCGTCGAGGCGTACCACAACCCCTACCTGCCCGAGGGCGGCCGCGAGGTCGACGCGATCGTCTCGATCACCGCCGTCGGGCTCGGGGCCGCGACCACGAGCACCGACGCGGCCGAGGTCGTCGTCATCGACTGCTCGGGCTCCATGGGCGACCCGTCCACGAAGATCGCCGCCGCCCGGCGGGCCACGCAGGCCGCGATCGACGCGCTGCCCGACGGCGTGCTCTTCGCCGTGGTCGCCGGCCGCCACGACGCCCGGATGGTCTTCCCGCGGGCCGAGCGCATGGTGGTGCTCGACCGGATCACCCGCCGGCAGGCGTCCGCCGCGGTCGAGCACCTCACGCCCAGCGGCGGCACCGCGATCGGCACGTGGCTCCGGCTCACCGAGCGGCTGCTGGCGCCGCACCCCCGCCGGCTGCGGCACGCCGTCCTGCTCACCGACGGCCGCGACGAGCACGAGGAGCCCGCGGACCTCGCCGCCGCCCTGGACGCCTGCGACGGCACGTTCACCTGCGACGCCCGCGGGATCGGCACCGACTGGGTGGTCGAGGAGGTCCGCGGGATCGCGTCGCGCCTGCTGGGCACCGCCGACATCGTGGCCGAACCCGCGCACCTCGCCGCGGACTTCGAGGGCATCGTCGGGCGGGCCATGGGCAAGGGCGCGGGCGACGTGGCGCTGCGGGTGTGGACGCCGCGGGGCGCGACGGTGCGGTCGGTCAAGCAGGTGTCGCCCGCCGTCGAGGACCTCACCGACCGGCGCACCCCGGACCCGGCGAAGCCGCTCGTCGGGCTCTACCCGACCGGCGCGTGGGGCGACGAGAGCCGCGAGTACCACGTCCGCGTGGCGCTCGACCCGCTCGCGACCGGCGAGGAGATCCTCGCGGCACGGGTCGGCATCGCGGCGCCGTCGCTCTCGGACGCGCCGCTGGACGAGACGCGGGTCCGGGTGACGTGGACCGGCGACTCCGCGCTCTCCACCCGCCTGAACAAGCGCGTGGCGCACTACACCGGGCAGGCCGAGCTCGCCGAGGCGATCCAGGAGGGTCTCGACGCCCGGCGCAGCGGCGACGTCCCCACCGCCACCGCGCGGCTCGGTCGCGCGGTCGCGCTGGCCGCACAGTCGGGCAACGACGAGACCGCCGCGCTGCTCGAGAAGGTCGTCGAGGTCCAGGACCCGGCCACCGGTCGCGTCCGGCTGCGCCGCGAGGTCACCGCGGCCGACGAGATGACCCTCGACGTGCGCTCGACCCGGACGGCCCGGGTGCGGGAGGGCTGATGGCGGTCTGGACCTGTCGCCACGGGCACGCGTCCGAGACGCCGGACTTCTGCGACGAGTGCGGTGTCCCGATCGACGGCGCGCCCCCGGCCGCGAGCGCGCCCGTCGCGGCGTCGGGGCGGGCTGCTCCCGCTCCCGCGGCCGCTCCTACGCCCGCTCCCGCTGCGTCGTACCCCGGCGAGGTGTGCCCCCGCTGCGGCACCCCGCGCACCGGGCGGTTCTGCGAGGAGGACGGGCACGACTTCGTCGTCTCCGGCTCCGACCCCGCGCCGGATCCCCCAGATCACCCGGCGCCTGCTCGCACGCCCACTCCCCCGTCGGGGGCGCCCGCGGGCGCTCCCGCCGTCCCGCCGTCGTCGAACGGGTCGGGGTGGGTCGTCACCGTCGAGGCCGACCGCCGCTACTACGAGTCGGTGCTCGCCCGCGAGGGCCCGGACATCGCCGCCGTCACGTTCCCGAACTACTACCCGCGCGCCGAGGTCGCTCTGACCGGCGCGGAGGTCCGGATCGGCCGCCGGCGTGTCCACGGCTCGACCCCGCCGCCCCAGGTCGACCTCGCCGGCCCACCGCTCGACCCGGGGGTGTCGCACCTGCACGCGGTGCTGCTGCCGCTGC
>JAICLN010000075.1 GCA_025925615.1 Actinomycetospora sp.
AGCGGGGAGTCAGTTTCTCCCTGGCGCAGCGGTTCGAGGCGGACGGGCCGCAGAAGGGCTGGCGGCGCCGGACCAACCCGGTGCACACCATGCTGGACACCGGCCTGGACGCCGAGCGCGGCACGCAGGGCTTCCCGCACGGGATCGGCGGCGCGGACGACGTGGTGTTCATGCCGCTGCAGGCGTCGACGCAGTGGGACGGGCTCGGGCACATCTTCGACCACGGCGTGGCGTGGAACGGGCGCCGGGCCGGAGACGTCGTGACGAGCGAAGGCGACCGCGTCACCGGGATCGAGACCGCTTCGGGCCGCATCGCCGGGCGCGGGGTCCTGCTCGACGTCGGGCGCGCCCTCGGCCCGACGGCGGGGGAGGGCGCCGGGGAACTGCCCGACGGCTTCGCGATCACCGTGGAGCACCTCGAGCAGACCATCGCCGCCCAGGGTGTGGCGGTCGGGCGTGGCGACATCGTGTGCCTGCGCACCGGCCAGTACGCCCGCACCCGACGTCAGGGGTGGGGCACCTACGCGGGCGGCCCGGCGCCCGGGCTGTCGTTCACCACGGCGGGCTGGCTGCACGACACCGAGATCGCCGCGATCGCCACCGACACCTGGGGCTTCGAGGTCCGGCCCAACGAGTTCGACGTCGCCTTCCAGCCGCTGCACCAGGTCGCGATCCCGCACCTCGGGCTCTTCCTCGGCGAGATGTGGGACCTCGAGGCGCTCGCCGCGGACTGCGCCGCCGACGGCGTGCACGAGTTCTGGCTGACCGCGGCGCCGCTGCGCATCACCGGAGCGGTCGGCTCCCCGCTGAACCCCATCGCCGTCAAGTGACGGCACGAGTCCCGGAGGAGGCCTAGCCATGGCCGCGGTGTCCACCGTGCTCGTGGTCGGCGGCGGAGCCGCAGGCTGCGCCACCGCCATCGCGCTCGCCCGTGCCGGCGTCGCCGTCGAGCTGGTCGAGCTCAAGAACGACGTGACCGCGGTCGGGTCGGGCATCACCCTGCAGGGCAACGCGCTGCGGGTGCTGCGTGACCTGGGCGTCTACGACGACGTCGCCGCGGGCGGCTTCGGGTTCGACACCCTCGGTCTGCGCGCCCCCGACGGCACCGTGCTGGTCGAGATGTCCGACGCCCGGACCGGTGGCGAGGACCTCCCCGCCACCGTGGGGGCCAGACGCGCCGACCTCGCCCGGGTCCTCATGTCCCGCGCCCGGGAGGTCGGGGTCACGATCCGCCTGGCCACCACCGTCGAGACCCTCGACCAGGACGACCAGGGCGTCGACGTGTCCTTCTCCGACGGGAGCAGCGGGCGCTACGACGTCGTCGTCGGGGCGGACGGGGTGCGCTCCCACGTCCGCGACCTGCTGGGCGTCGAGGTCGACATCGCGCCGGTCGGCATGGGCATCTGGCGGGTGTTCACGCAGCGCCCCGACGGGCTCGAGCGCACCGACCTCTCCTACCAGGGCGCCTGCTACATCGCCGGGTACTGCCCGACCGGCGAGGACTCGATCTACGCCTACCTCGTCGAGGACGCGCAGGACCGCTCCGGGCTCACCCCGGAGCAGCAGCTCGCCGTGATGCGGGAGCTCGCCGGGCATTACCACGGCCAGTGGGACGCGATCCGCGACCTGATGACCGACCCCACGAAGGTCAACTACACCTGGTTCGAGTGGCACGTGCTCGACGGCCCGTGGCACCGCGGCCGGGTGGTATTGGCCGGCGACGCCGCCCATTCCTGCCCGCCCACCCTGGCCCAGGGCGCGGCGCAGGCCCTCGAGGACGCCGTCGTCCTCGCCGAGCTGCTGCTCGCCGCCGAGACCGTCGAGCAGGCCCTCGACGCCTACACCGCCCGGCGCGCACCGCGCGCCCGCACCGTCGTCGAGAACTCGGTGCAGCTCGCCCGCTGGCTGCTCGACCACGAGCCGCCCCCGCAGGCCGGCGGCACCGCCGACGTCCCCGCCCTCATGGGTGCCACCGCCGCGCTGCTGTCCCAGCGCCCCTGACTGTTTCTCCCCGCGCCGCTCCGCTCGCCCCAGAATCCACCCCCCGTCGCTCCGCTCGCCCAGAGGACTCATGGACCGCCTGATCACCCACCTCCGGCACGTCGACCTCGCCGTCCCGGACTTCGACCGCCAGCTCGCCTTCTACACGGACCTGTGGAAGCTCAGCCCGGAGATCACCGACACCGGCATCGCCTTCCTGGCCGCCGAGGGCTCGCCCGAGCAGTACCAGGTGCGGCTGCGCGCCGACGCCGAGAAGCGCCTCGACCTGATCGCCTTCGGGGCCGCCTCCGCGGACGACGTCGACGCGCTCGCGCGGAAGCTGGGCTCCGAGGGCGTCACCCTGGTCACCGAGCCGGGCAAGCTGCAGACCCCCGGCGGCGGCTACGGCTTCCGCTTCTTCGACCTCGACGGGCGCACCGTCGAGATCTCCTCCGACGTCGAGGTCCGCGCGCACCGCAAGGTCGAGGCGGGTGAGTCGGTGCCGGTCAAGCTCTCCCACGTGGTGATCAACTCGCCACAGCCCGAGGCGCTGGTGGCCTGGTACGACCGTCACCTCGACTTCAGGCTCTCCGACACCCTGTTCTCGCCGCACATGGGCGAGGTCATGTGGTTCCTGCGCTGCAACGCCCAGCACCACAGCCTCGCCGTCGCGCGCGGTCCGCACGTGTCGCTGCACCACGCGTCGTTCGAGCTGCGCGGCCTCGACGAGTACATGCGCGGCACCGGACGGCTGCTGCGCGCCGGCGTCGAGAAGGTCTGGGGGCCGGGCCGCCACCTCGCCGGCAACAACACGTTCTCCTACTTCCTCGACCCGCACGGCAACACCATCGAGTACACGACGGAGATCGAGGTCCTCGACGAGGACACCTGGCACCCGCACCTCTACGACTTCTCCGACCCCGAGGTCACCGACCAGTGGGGCACCGCGAACCCGATGAGCGAGTTCGTGGCCAAGCAGTCGTTCAACGACCCCGACCGCGGCGTCTTCGTCGCCCCGCCGGTCTGATGCGGATCGCGACGGTCCTCGCCGAGGGCACGGCCCGCGTCGGTGTCGTCGAGGGCGAGCCCGGGGACGAGCGGGTGCACCTGCTCGGGCCCGGCACCACGCTGCTGGACCTGCTCCGGTCCGGCGGGCTGGACGAGGCCGGACGCGCGGCGCGGCGCGCCCGGCCCGTGGCGCTCGCGGACGTCCGGCTCCTCCCGCCCCTGGAGCCGCCGAGCGTGCGGGACTTCGTCGCGTTCGAGGAGCACGTCGAGGGCGTGCGGAAGGCGGTGGACGGGGTGTCCGGCGTGCCGGAAGCCTGGCACGACGCCCCGACGTTCTACTTCACCAATCCGCACGCGATGATCGGCGCCCACGACGACGTCCCGGTGCCGCCCGGGTGCCGGGCGCTCGACTTCGAGCTCGAGGTCGCCGCCGTCGTCGGCCGCGCGGGCCGCGACCTCACGTCCGAGCAGGCCCGCGAGCACATCGCCGGCTACACGATCTTCAACGACTGGTCGGCCCGCGACCTGCAGTCTCGCGAGATGCAGGTCGGTCTCGGGCCGGCCAAGGGCAAGGACACCGCCACCACCCTGGGCCCGTGGCTGGTCACCGCCGACGAGCTCGAGCCGTTCCGCGACGCCGACGGTTTCCTCGCCCTGGCGCTGTGGGCCGAGGTCAACGGCCGCCTGGTGGGGAAGGACCTGCTCACCAACATGGGCTGGCGCTTCGAGGACCTCGTCGCCTACGCCGCCCGCGGCACCGCGGTCGTGCCCGGCGACGTCCTCGGCTCCGGCACGTGCGGCAACGGTGGCTGCCTGGCCGAGCTCTGGGGTCGGGGGACCAGCCGGGACGAGCTGCCGCCGCTGCAGGTCGGCGACGTCGTGACCCTGACCGTGGAGGGCCTCGGCACCGTGGCCAACCGCGTCGTCGCCGGCGCCGACCCCGTCCCGCTGCCGCGTTCCCGGCCCCGCCCACGCAACCGCCCGACGACGGCGGGGGCCCACCGGTGACCGCCGCCGGACCGCTGGCCGCAACACCACCGCGCCGCTGCTCGGTCGCCTCCACGACCAGCACAGAGACGGTCGTAGATCTCCTCTTCGTGCGCGACACGCGCAAGATTCGTGGGCGGCGCGCTCACGAGGATCGGATCTTCATCGTGGGACGGGCCGTGGCGGGCCGCGGCCGGACCGCACAATCCCGACGATCACCGGACTGCGGGGCTGTCCAGGTCCGCGTGCCTCTGCTCTCCGACGCCCTGCGCCGACACTCCCGAGAGGACTCCCGACGTGTTCGAGTACTTCCCCGGCAACTACGTGTGGAACCTGGGCGTGGTCGCCGCGCTGAACTCCGGCGGGCTCATCGACGAGGTCGACCGCGCCTGCCGCCCGATCCGCGAGGCCGCCGCGGCCGGTGAGGACGCCGGCACTCCGGACTTCCTGCGGGCGTGGACCGCCCTGACCGACCAGCTCGTCGCGCAGGCCCGGGACGCCGAGAAGGCCGGCCACACCCGCACCGCAGGGCAGCTGTACTTCCGCGCCACGAACTACCTGTGCCAGGCCGAGCGGATGCTCGCCCACTCCGACGAGAACCGGATCCCGACCTACCGCCGCGTGCTCGAGCTGGCCCAGCAGGCCTTCGATCTGCAGGACACCCGCGTCACGCGCGTCGCCGTCCCCTACGAGGGCACGACGCTGCCCGGGTACTTCAGCGCGGCGCCGGCCACCGACGGCGGCCCCGCCCCGGTGATCGTGCTGGTCAACGGTCTGGACTCCACCAAGGAGCACCAGTACTCGTCCGGGCACTGGGCCGAGCTCGCGGCCCGGGGCATCTCGTGCCTGATGCTCGACCAGCCCGGCACCGGGGAGGCGCTGCGCCTTCAGGGTCTGCCGGCCCGCGTGGACACCGAGGCCTGGGCCGGCGCGGCCGTCGACTTCCTCGAAGCGCGCGACGACGTCGACCCGACCCGGATCGGGATCGTCGGATGGTCGCTGGGTGGCTACTACGCCCCGCGGGCCGCGGCGTTCGAGAAGCGGTTCGCGCTCTGCGTAGCGTGGGGCGCCAACCACGACTGGGGCGCGGTCCAGCGCCGCCGCCTCGAGCGCGAGGGTGAGCGGCCGGTCCCGCACTACTGGGAGCACGTCCTGTGGGTGTGGGGCTTCGAGCCCGGCACCGATCTGGCCGAGTTCACCGCGTTCGCCGACCAGGTCAACCTCGACGGGGTGGTCGAGCAGATCACGGTGCCGTTCCTGATCGCCCACGGTCGGGACGACCGGCAGATCCCGCTCGAGTACGCCCTCCGGTCCTACGACCAGGCCACCGGCTCACCCAAGTCGGAACTGCGGGTCTTCACCCCCGAGGAGGGCGCCACCGAGCACATCGGTCTCGACCACCTGTCCCACGTCAGCGTCTTCATCGCCGACTGGGTGGCCGACACCTTCACCGAACTCGCGGCCGCAGGACGCTGATCAGCTGAACGCGTCCTTGATCTTCGAACCACGCTGGCTGACCTCACCGGAGACCATGTCGGCCTGCCCGCTGCGCTCGAGCTTCTTGTTCCCGGTCGCTTTCCCGGTGACCTCCTTGGCCTTGCCCTTGACCTGCTTGGAACGATTCTTGGCCGTGTCGTCCGTGCCCATGGTCAACACATTCCCGGAATGATCGGGTCCAGACGGGCACGGGGCGTGATTGGGCTGAGTGCGCGCCGGAAGAATCCGTTCGACGGTGGGTACTGCTGTCACCGATTCCCGGAGGTGCCTGCGCTCGGCGCAGTCAGCATCCACCTGCAGGGCTGAAGCGCTGCCTCAGCTCCGCGCGTCGGGCGGCTCGGCCCAGCGGATCAGCGCGATCGCCGCGACGACCAGCACGCCTCCCGCCACCTGGGTGGCGGTCGGGCGCTGGGCCACCAGCCACCACGCCCCGAGCACGGCGAAGAGCACCTCGCTCAGCCCGACGAACGACGCCAGCCGCGACCCGAGCCGCCCGACGGCGGCGATCCCGGTGAGGTAGGCGAGCGCCGTCGACAGCGCCGCGACCAGCACCACCGCGACCCACCACGGCGCGCGCCACCCGCCCAGGTCGATCGGCGTCGCCGTCGCGGTGAGGGGCAGCAGACCGACGAGGCCGACGAGCGCGACGACGACGCCGGCCACCAGCGCCCCGCCGGCGGTGAGGACCAGCGCGGGTGGGCCGCCGGCGCCCGCTCCGGCCGAGAGCCGGAAGTACGCGGCCAGGCACACCGCGGCGCCGAGCCCCCACAGCACCCCGACGACGTCGACCGCCGCCCCCCGCGCGACGTCGAGGACGAGCACCAGACCGGCGACCGCGACGACCGCACCCCACAGCGTCGCCGGGCGGGGCCGCGCGCCGCCGCGCAGCCACGTCCAACCGAGCAGCAGGACCGGCGCGGTGTACTCGATGAGCAGCGCGACCCCGACCGAGAGGTGGCCGACGGCGCTGAAGTAGCACACCTGAGCCCCGGCCAGGGCGACCAGGCCGTAGACGGCCACCGCGCCCAGGTCTCCCGCACGGGGCCGCCAGCCACGCGCCACGACCACCGCCAGCGGCACCGCGAGCAGCAGCGCAGCGCCGCCCAGTCGCCCGAGCGCGACCGCGAGCGGCGACCAGCCGGTGGCCAGCAGCGAGGCCGCGAACGGCCCGGCCAGCCCGAACGACAGGCCCGAGAGCAGGGCGATCGCCAGGCCGGGCGTGGTGGCGGTCGATCGCGGTGCCGCTCCGGTGCCCGGCTGACCCACCGGCTACGACACGTGGGGGAGGACGTCGGCGACGAGGCGCTCCATCTGCTCGGCGTCCTCGCCGGCGTTGTCGCCGAGCGGGTTGAGCAGGATCGTCTCGGCGCCCGCGTCGCCGACCTCCTGCAGGCCGCGCACGACGTCCTGCGCCGTCCCGGCCACCGGCACGTCCTCGATGCCGGGCATCCGCCCGTAGATCCGCCGGAGTCCGGCGACGGCCCGCTCCCGGGCGCGGTCCGCGTCGTCGTCGACGGTGAGGTAGACGCGCTTGGCGACGGGGAAGCCGGCCGGGTCGCGCCCCTGCCGGTCCAGTTCCCGGTGGAGCGTGACGACCTGCTCGGCGAAGGCCGCGGTGGTCGACGACCCGGCACCGAGGAAGGCGTCGCCGTGGCGGACCGCGCGGGCGATCGCCTTCGGGGCGTTGGCGCCGAACCAGATCGGCGGGTGCGGGCGCTGCACCGGCTTGGGCGCGATCGGGAGGTCGTCGACCTGGCGGAAGCGCCCCTCGAACCGGACCCGCGGCTCGTCGGACCACGCGGCCTTCATCAGCTCGAGGCCCTCGGTGAACTGCGCGACGAAGGTCCCGCCGTCGACCCCGAACGCGGCGAACTTCCGGAACCCGCCGCCGGGCGCGACCCCGACGTCGAGGCGGCCGTGGCTGAGCCGGTCGACGGCGGTGATGGACGCGGCGAGCTGGAGCGGGTCGTGCAGGGAGCTGACCAGGACACCGACCCCCAGACGCAGGCGGTGGGTGCACGCCGCCGCGTAGGCGAGGAGCTCGAGGGGCGCGATGAGCGGGGTCGGCCCGACCGCCTGCTCCATGACCCAGCCGGCCTCGAAGCCGAGCTCCTCGGCCCGGCCCAGGTAGGCCCGCAGCCCCTCGGCGTCGAACCCGTCGGTGTCGAGCTGGGGGATCGAGATCGTCCAACGCACGGAGGGGACGCTACCGCTCCGATTCATGATCAACGAGTCCTCTGGGGCGGTCGCGCGACGGAGATCCGGATCGCGGGCGACTCGCCGTCACCCATTGCGATGAACGGGTGAACCGACCCGTCACGGGTCCGGGGTGGCCGACGTTTGCGACACGTAATCCACACGGTGCCGAAGGGTCCCGAGGACCCGCGGGCACCCGATGATCCCGGAAGGATCCGACATCCCCATGGCTCCCCTCCGCAAGGCCGTCCTCGCCGCGGCCATGCTCTCCACCGGCCTGCTCTCGACCACCGGCATCGCCTTCGCCGGTGACTCGGTCGACGGTGTCGACGCCGGGCACCACCACGAGGGCACGACCGTCCAGAAGGGCCTGCTCAACTCCAGCGACTTCGCCCCGAACACCACGGGCGAGGCGTGCAACAACGACGTCCCGGTCAACGGGCCGCTCGGCATCCAGGTCCCCGTGCAGGACAACGCCGGATCGGTGCCGATCCTGTCGGAGGCCGGGCACGGCGACACCGCCACGAACACCAAGAGCTGCAGCAACCCGATCCACGCGATCAACTGAGGACCTCCCCGGGGCGGCAGCCGCCGCGCCCGTCCAGGGGGTCCGGCGACGCCGCCCCGGGGTGTGCTCGGGTCCGGTCACCGGCTGGCCCCCGACGGTCGATGACCGGGCCCGGTCGGCACGCCCCGAAATGGTTGGCCGCCCCGGCGCCGGGCCCCAGGCCCTCGGCCCACACGCGCCGGCCGGTGAGGGACCCGTCGTCGGCGATGTCGAACGCCGTCAGCCGCCCCGCCACGGACTCGGCGACGACGAGGGTGGTGCCGTCGGGGGTCACGACCATCCCGTTGGGGAAGTGGATGTCCTCGGCGACGCGGCGGGAGGTCCCGTCGGGGGCCACGAGGTCGATCCAGCCCGGGTCGGGCATGCGGTCGGCGGAGAACTCCGAGTCGAACCCGTCGACGTAGACGTGCCCGCGGGGGTCGATGACGATCTCGTTGGCGCCGTGCGCCCCCAGCGTCGTCGTCCCGCCGTCGGGCTCGTGGCGGGTCAGCTCCTCACCCGTGGTCGCCAGTCGCCCGTCCGGGAGCCAGGCGATCGACCAGCCCATCCGGCGCGGGCCGGGCGCCACGACCTCGACGCGCCCGGTCATGTCCGCGGCGACGACCTCGCCGACGCCCCAGTGCGCGAACCACAGTCGGTCGTCGTGCCAGCGGGCCGACTCGACCATCGCGAAGCCGGACAGCAGGGTGCGGGCGGGGGAGAGGCGGGTCGGCGTCACGTCGTGCTCCTCGGGCGGGAGGGTTGCGGGTCCGGCCCCTCCACGCGCGCCGACCGGTCGGATCGACGGACGACCGGTGTGGTCCCGGTCACGCATATAATCTTGGGCAGGTGCTCACGTTTCTGACTGGGTGAGGCGGAGCTGTGGCGTACGTGTTCCTGGTGGTGGCGATCCTCTCGGAGGTCGTCGCGACCGTCTCGCTCCGGCTCTCGGACGGGTTCAGTCGCCTCGGACCGTCGGTCGTGGCCGTGGTGGGCTACGTCGCCGCGTTCGCGCTGCTGTCCCAGGCGCTGACCCGGGGCCTCGCCCTGGGGGTCGCGTACGGGACGTGGGCCGCGGCCGGGGTGGCGCTCGTCGCGGTGATCGGGGTCGGATTCCTCGGCGAGAGCCTGAGCTGGGTCCAGATCGGCGGGGTGGGCCTGGTGATCGGGGGCGTGCTGGCGCTGGAGCTGGGCGGAGCGCACTGAGATGACACCGGCCGAGCCGACGACCGACGGACGTCGCCTCAAGGGGCAGCGCCGGCGACGGGCGCTGATCGACGCCACCGTGGCCGTCATCGGGCGGATCGGGGTCCCCGGGGTCAGCCAGCGGGTCGTGGCGGCCGAGGCCGGTGTCCCCCCGAGCGCCGTCGCGTACTACTTCCCGACGGTCGACGAGCTGCTCCTCGCGGCGCTCGTCGACGTCAACGACGGCTACCTCGTGGCACTGGAGCGCTGCGCCGAGGACTCCGACCCGCTGACGGCGCTCGCCCGTGTCATCGCCCGTGCCGGTCAGCCGGACGTGCGCTCCGCGGCCGCGGCGGAGTACGAGCTGTTCATGCTCGCGGGGCGGGGCGAGCGGTGGCGGCAGGAGTACGAACGGTGGGCCGCGGCGCGGCACGCGTTCTTCTCGGCGGGCTGCTCGCTGGGCCCCACCCGGGCGGAGTCGGCCTCGGTGGCGGTCGACGGGTTGTTCATCCGGGCCTACTGCCTCCCCGGGACCCACGGCGTCGAGGAGATCCTCGCGGTCCTGCGCGACGTGGTCGGCCCGCGGGTTCGCTAGATCGCTCTAGTCCCGGCGCTAGGCTGCTCCGGTGGACGCACCTCCCACCCGGGACCGGATCCTGATCGCCACCGCCGAGCTGTTCCGGCGCCAGGGCTACGCCGCGACGGGGCTCAAGGCGGTCGTCACCGGGGCCCGGGCGCCGTTCGGATCGCTCTACCACCACTTCCCGGGCGGCAAGCAGCAGCTCGCGACGGAGGTCGTCCACGCCTCCGGGGCTTACTTCCAGGCGCTGGTCTGCGCGGTCTACGACGAGCAGCCCGACACCGCGGCCGCGGTCCGCGCGGTGTTCGACGGTGCCGCGGAGACGCTGGCCGCCACCGACTACGAGGACGCCTGCCCCATCACGACGGTGGCCCTCGAGGTCGCCAGCACCGACGAGGTCCTGCGGCGCGCCACGGCGGAGGTCTTCGAGGCGTGGACCGCGGCCCTCACCGAGCGCGTCGGTGACCGCGACCGGGCGCTCGCCGTGCTCTCGGCCCTGGAGGGGGCGTTCGTCCTCTGCCGGGCCACGCGGTCCACCGCGCCGATGCTCGCCGCCGGGCGCATGGCGGCCGCCCACGCCACGTCGGTCACGGTGACGTGATGGGCACCGGTCGGCTCGAGGCCTTCAGCGACGGCGTCTTCGCCATCGCGATCACCCTCCTGGTGCTCGACCTGGCCGTCCCACCGCTGGAGGAGTCCGAGCGCGACGGTCTCGCGGCCGCCCTGGGGCACGAGTGGCCGTCGTACTTCGCCTACCTCGTCAGCTTCCTCGTCATCGGCATCATCTGGATCAACCACCACACGATGCTGACCCGGATCGATCGGGTGGACCGCCCGGTGCTGTTCGCCAACCTGGCCCTGCTGCTCACCGTCTCGGTGATCCCGTTCCCGACCCGGCTCCTCGCGGAGTACCTGCTCGAGCCCGACGCGCATGTCGCCGCCGCGGTCTACAGCGCCACGATGCTGGTGATGGGCATGGCCTTCAGCGCCCTGTGGCTCGCCATCTCGCGCCGGCCCGGACTCCTGCGCCGGCCCCTCGATCCCGCGACGCAGCGCTCGACCCTGTACCGCTTCGGCGGCGGCCAGGTCATCTACGCCGGGGCGATCGGGCTGAGCTTCGTCAGCGCGATCGCCACCCTCGCCCTGCACGGGGCGCTGGGCGTCTACTACTGCTTCGACCAGCTCACGCCCTCCGAGCCCACCGAGGACGCCGGACTCAGGCGGCCGTGACGATCGTCTTGGTGACGTCGCCCAGGACGTGCTCGCGCAGCGCGGCCGGGGCGTCCTCCCAGGGCGCGACCGTCGTGGTCACGTCCTGCGGGCACAGGCCCCGCTGCGTCACGAGGTCGAGGACGGCCGGAATGAGGGTCCGGGTGTGGGCGCGGCCCAGATGCAGCGTGGCGTTGCGGGCGAACATCAGCCCGGTCGGGATCCGCACACCGCGGTGCAGGACGCCCGCGCAGCTGCAGACCCCGTCGGGGGCGGTGTGGGCCAGGGCGGCCCACAGCCCGCGCGACGACGCACTCATGTCCAGCGTCAGCGGTGCGGCCGGGCGTCCCCGCAGCTCCGTCGGGCGGATGGCGTCCAGCCCGAGCCGGGCGGCGTGGTCGCGGACCTCGGGGCGGCGGTCGACGAGCGTGACGTGCCGGGCCCCGAGGAGCCGGGCGATCTGCCCCGCGTAGAGCGGACTGCTCGGGCTGAAGACGGGGCGGCGGGCGAGGCCGCCCACCACGAGCACCTCGGCGTCCGGGTCGCGCTCGAGGACCCGGGGCAGGTGGGGCGCGATGTGGCGGTAGCCGTCGCAGACGGTGTCGGCGACGCTCGCGACGGCCACGGGGTCGACGCCGTCGGGCAGCCCGACCAGCATCGCGTCGGCGAAGGGGACGGTCAGCGCCTCGCTGAACGCGCCGCCCCAGTGCCCACCGGCGACGCCGAAGCCGTACATCGAGATGGGCGGCACCGCGGCGCAGTTGCCGGTGAGGCCGGCGCGGCAGACCGCGCACACCCCACAGCTGACCTGGAACGGCACCACCACGCGCTCGCCCGGGCGCACCGTGGCCACCTCGGCGCCGACCGAGAGCACCTCGGCGACGCACTCGTGGCCGAGCTGCAGCGGCAGCGGGAACGACGTCCGGCCGAGGGCGAGCGGGCGGTCCATGTCGCAGGTCGCCATCGCGAGCGGCCGTACGACCGCCGCGCCGGGCCCCGGCGCCGGGGGCTCGGGGACCGTCGCGAACCCGATCCGCCCACCGGGGTGCACCA
>JAICLN010000310.1 GCA_025925615.1 Actinomycetospora sp.
GGCGACGCCGGCGCGCTCGATCAACGTCGCGCACGAGTCCGGCCGGGACGCCCGTTGCCCGCAGGGCTCGAGCGAGCTGTACAGCGTCGCGCCGGGCAGCCGTGGATCGCCGGCCACATCCCGCAGGACGCCCTCCTCGGCGTGGTCGAGCGGGTCGTGGCGCCGTGACCAGCTCGAGCCGAGCACGGACCCGTCGTCGGCGACCACCACGCACCCGACGCTGAACGCGCTCTCGCTCGGCGGGCAGCGCTCGGTGAGGACGCAGGCCTCGGCGAGGTGGCGGTCGTCGGCGCCGCCGAAGCGGTAGCGCAGCAGGACGTCCTCGCCGAGGGTCCTGGTCTCGACGAGGTGGGCGGCGTCGGGCGCCCCGGTGAACCGTGGCCCGTCCCCGACGAGCCGGGGCGCCACGACCAGCGCCAGCTCGTCGACCACGCCCGCCGTCAGGAGCTCCCGCAGGACGGCCGCGCCGCCCTCGACCATGAGCTTCACGACGCCGCGTGCCGCCAGGTCGTCGAGCACCTCCTCCGGCGAGCCGGCCAGGATGAGCGTCTCGGCGCCCGGCTCGGTGACCACGCGGGCGGCGGGGTCGAGGGGCTTGGCCGAGAGCACGACCCGCAGCGGGGACGGCGGCCGGCCCCACGCGCGGCGCACGTCCCGGCGCGACGCCGAGCGCACCAGCAGCCGGGGGTCGTCGGCCCGCACGGTGCCCGCGCCGACCAGGATCGCGTCGACGGCCGCGCGCTCGGCGTCCACCCGGTCGAGGTCCTCGGGCCCGGACAGGACCAGGCGCCGGGGTGAGGCGTCGTCGAGGAACCCGTCGAGCGAGACCGCGCACGAGGCATGGACGTGGGGTCTCGCTGCCGGCCTCACGGCAGGGTCAGGATCTCGCTGCCGGTGTCGGTGACGAGGATCGTGTGCTCGAACTGGGCGGTCCGCGACTTGTCCTTGGTCGTCACCGTCCACCCGTCGTCCCAGACGTCGTAGTCGACGCTCCCGAGGGTGATCATCGGCTCGATGGTGAAGGTCATCCCGGGCTCGAGCATCTCGTGCCGCGTCGGGTCGTCGTAGTGCACGACGACCAGGCCCGAGTGGAACGTCCGGCCGATCCCGTGCCCGGTGAAGTCCCGGACGACGCCGTAGCCGAACCGGTTCGCGTAGGACTCGATGACCCGCCCGACGATGTTGAGCTCGCGCCCCGGCTTGACCGCCTTGATCGCGCGCATCGTCGCCTCGTGGGTGCGCTCGACGAGGAGGCGGTCCTCCTCGACGACGTCCCCGCCGAGGAACGTGGCGTTGGTGTCGCCGTGCACGCCGTCGATGTAGGCGGTGACGTCGATGTTGACGATGTCGCCGTCGGAGATGACCGTCGAGTCCGGGATGCCGTGGCAGATGACCTCGTTCAGCGAGGTGCAGCACGACTTGGGGAAGCCGCGGTAGCCGAGCGTCGAGGGGTAGGCGCCGTGGTCGACGAGGAACTCGTGCACCACGCGGTCGACCTCGTCGGTGGTCACCCCCGGCTGCACGGCCTCGCCGCCGGCGACCAGCGACTGCGCCGCGATCCGGCTCGCCACGCGCATCTTCTCGATGACCTCGGGGTCCTGGACCCAGGGGTCGGTCGACCGCTCGGGCCCGGAGCGCCCGACGTACTCGGGACGGACGATGGACGAGGGCACCGGGCGCAGGGGCGTCTGCTGCCCGGGGCGCAGGGGAGCACGCACCGGCATGGGTCCCAGGGTAGGCGTCCCCTCAGGCGTGCTGCCGGGCACGGCGTCCGCGCAGCCGCATGATCCCGAGCACGGCACCGCGCCAGCCCAGCACGAGGACGGCCAGCGAGACCGTCGCGACGATCGCGAAGGACAGCGGCAGCCGGTCGAGGAACGCGGCCCGCAGCGCCAGCCCGACGACGACGGCGCCGGCCCAGACGGCGAGACCGGTCCGGAGTGCGAGCGGGTCGCGCCAGGAACGGACGGCGAGCGCCCCGACGAGCGCGCCCACCAGGAACGGGGCCGCCACCTCGACGATCCCGACGATCGCGAGGCCCTCGTCGTGGCTGCGCCGCCCGAGGGCGGCGAAGACGAGGACGGCGAGGGCGTCGACGAGCGCGAGGGCCGAACGGCGCCACATCAGACTGTGCCCCCTTGTCAAGACGTGCCCTCTCGTCAAGACGTGCCCCCTCGTCAGAACAGCACCGTCGCGAAACTCGCCACCTGCGAGAACCCGACCCGCCCGTACGCCGTCCGCGCCGGGGTGTTGAAGGCGTTCACGTAGAGGGACGCGATCCGACCGGCCCGCACCAGGTGCTCGACGACGGCGGCGGTCCCCGCTTGTCCGAGCCCGCGGCCGCGCCAGTCGGGGTGCACCCAGACGCCCTGGATCTGACCGACGCGCGTGGACAGCGCCCCGACCTCCGCCTTGAACACGACCTCGCCGTGCTCGAAGCGCACGAACGCCCGCCCAGAGGCGATCAGCTCGCCGACCCGGGCCCGGTAGCCCGCGCCGCCGTCGCCGAGGCGGGGGTCGACGCCGACCTCCTCGAGGAACATCGCGATCGCGGCGGGCAGGTAGCGGTTCATGTCGTCGGGGCGGGCCTGACGGACGTCGGGGTCGGGCACGATCGCAGGCAGCCCGTCGATCGCCATGAGCGGCTGGTCGGAGCGCACCTCGCGGGCGGAGCCCCAGTGCTCGGCGAGCTCCTCCCACAGCGGCAGGACGAGCTCGCGGCGCCCGACGAGCGAGGAGCAGGTCCGGCGGTGACGCCGGGCGCGGTCGGCAAAGGCGCGCACCGAGGACCGCTCCCCCCGCAGCGGCACCAGGTTGGCCCCGGAGAAGCACAGCCCGTCCAGCCGGCCGCCGACGCCCCAGAGCTCGCCGCCGAGCCGCCACGGCTCCACGCCCACCGTCTCGACCCGTGAAGCGACCATGCAGGTCGCGACCGGGTCGGCATCGAGCACACCGCGCACCCTCGACCGGTCACGGTCGTCGAGGAGCCGCGCACCGGCGGTACGGAGCACGGCGTCCAGAGTGCCACACCGGGGCCGCCACCGGACGTGCACGGTTCGTGCACCCGGCGCAGGTTGCCTCGCGTGGTGCTCATCCACCCGTCATGATCGCCACAGGTGTCGGACACGCTTTCCCCGCCCGCCGCGAGGATGCTGGAGCCATGGCCGAGAACGACACCCTCCCCGACGACGGCGCCTCCCGCGAGGAGCTCGACCGGCTCGAGGCGCTGGCGCACCCGCGCAGCGTCGCGAACCCGCGCCGCACCAAGCGCTAGACAGCGTTCTCGCGGCTAGACCAGCTCCGGGCGCTCCCACCCCTGACCGAGCACGTGCTCGGCCAGGAACGCGAACACCGTCGAGTACCAGACCTTCGCGTCCCCCGGCTTGAGCACCCAGTGGTTCTCGTCCGGGAAGTAGAGGAACCGGGACTCCACCCCGTGACGCTGCAGGTCGTACCAGAGCCGTAGGCCCTCCCCGATGGGCACGCGGTAGTCCTTGTCGCCGTGGACCACGAGCATCGGCGTGGTGATCCGCGACGCCCACCGGTGCGGGGAGTGCTCGTCGTAGCGCTCGCGGTCGGTGACCGGGTCCCCCCACTGGCGCACCCAGTGGTACGAGCCGTCGGTGGTCCCGACGAAGCCGTCGAGGTGCCAGATCGAGGCGTGGGTGACGATCGCGTCGAAACGGTCGGTGTGCCCGGCGATCCAGTTCGCCATGTAGCCGCCGAAGGACCCGCCCATCGCCGCCGTCCGGGACCCGTCGAGGTCGGGGCGCTCCAGCGCGGCGTCCGTGACCGTCATGAGGTCCGTGTACGGCAGCCCTCCCCACGCGCCGGTCGCCGCGTCGGTGAAGCCGCGCCCGTAACCGGTCGAGAGCCGGGGATCGGGCAGCAGGACGGCGTAGCCCCGCGCCACCATCAGCCAGGGGCACCAGCGCCACGACCACGCGTTCCAGCTCATGTACGGCCCGCCGTGGATCCAGAGCAGCAGCGGCGCCGGGACCTCCTCCGACGCCCCGGCCGGCAACGCCAGCCAGGCCCGCAGCGGCGTCCCGTCCCCGGCGGTCGTGTGCACCTCGGTCAGCGATCCGGGGACGTCGTCGATCTCGGTCGCCCCGCGCAGCAGGGCGGGCTCCTGGTCCGCGGTGTGCGGGTCGAGCCGCACCGGCGTCGGCGGGGTGTCGATCGTCGCGCGCACTGCGTAGAGCGCGCCGCCCTCGGGGCTCGCCACGACGTCGCTGTACGCCCCGGACGCCGTCAGGCGCGTCACGGTGCCGTCGATCAGCGCGACCCGGAAGACCGGCGCGTGGCCCTGCTCGTCGGCGACGACGAGGACCGCGTCCGGATCGGCGGCCCCGGTCACCGACCGGATGGCCCACCGGCCGGACTCGACGACGGTCCGCGCCTCGCCCCCGGCGAGCGGGCGCGCCATGAGCGACTGCGCGGGCGCGCGGCCCGGCGCGGCGTGCTCCTCGCGGATCCACAGCAGCCAGCGCCCGTCGGGGGTCGTCACGGGCATCTCGTGGTCCGCGCCGGGCTCGTCGGCGACGATCTCCACGTCACCGTCCACCACGTCCCCGCCGGCCGTGGGTCGCAGCTCCAGGCGCACCCGCACCGCCGCGGGGTCCGCCGGGTCACGAACGTCGACCGCGACGGCGAGCCGTGTCCCGTCGGGCGTGATCGCGGACTCCCGGACCCGCTGGGCCGGCTCCGTCGGGTCGACGACGGTGAGCGGGTCGGCGAGGCGGTCGGCGGCCAGCTGGTCGTGGACGCCGATCTGCGGGCGCCCGGGCCCGAGGTCGTGGTCCCAGAACCGGACCGGGAAC
>JAICLN010000278.1 GCA_025925615.1 Actinomycetospora sp.
ACCGACGCCTGTCCCTCGAACTGGAAGATCGCGCCGTGCACGTTCGGCAGGCCGAGCATCACGCACGCGTCGTTCACCAGGTAGCGCGTGGCGAAGTTGTCGGTGCCGTCGAGGATCAGGTCGTAGTCGCGGAAGACGTCCAGCGCGTTCGACGAGTCCAGCGGCGACTCGTGCAGGTTCACCGTGACCAGCGGGTTGATCTCGGCGACCGACTCCTTGGCCGACTGGGCCTTCGGCTTGCCGATGTCGGACTGCCCGTGGATCACCTGGCGCTGCAGGTTCGACTCGTCCACGACGTCGAAGTCGACGACGCCCAGCGTCCCGACCCCGGCCGCGGCCAGGTAGAGCAGGGCCGGGCTGCCGAGACCACCGGCCCCCACGACCAGGACCTTCGCGTTCTTGAGCCGCTTCTGACCCTCGACGCCGACGTCGGGGATGATCAGGTGCCGCGAGTAGCGGGCGACCTCCTCCTTGGTCAGCTCGTCGGCCGGTTCCACCAGGGGCGGCAGGGATGCCATCGCGCGTTCAGCTCCTTCGACAGACTGCTCGACCCGATTCAACCCCATGCGGACGGTGCGTGTTCCCGACAGGATCCGAGCCACACGCCGAGAGGGGCGCGGCCGGCGTCAGCGCGGCGCCGGGCCCCTATCGGCGTGCTGCCCGGATCCTGTCGGGAACGGCCAGGCGTTCGGGCGGCAGACCTTCCCGTCGCGCGGGATCTCCAGGCCCTGCGGGCTCGAGTCCGTGAGCTGGGCGAGGTAGTCGTCGGCGACCCCGAAGCTCTGCTGCATCATCACCGGCGCGAGGGCCCCGTTCGCCTCGCAGGGCACGTGCGGGTTGCGGAAGACGTGCCCGACCTCGTGGTTGATCGCGTACTGCCGGTAGAGCCCCAGCTGCCCTTCGAAGGCTCCGGCGCCCCGGACCCAGCGAGCACCGTTGATCAGCACGCGGCCGAGCTCGGACTTCCAGCACGAGGCCTCGTAGCGGATCTGGTAGCCGCACTGCGCGCGGGTGGACAGCTGCGAGGTGAGGCTCACCCGGAAGTCCGGCACCTGCCCCGCCGTGGCGTCGATGCGCCGCAGGGCGATCTGGCCCGAGCCCGCCCAGCTGCGGGGGTCGTCGAGGGTGGCGTCGACGGCGGTCGCGAAGGCCTGGTCGCCCTCGGCGAGCGTCGCGCCGTCCTCGATCTCGACGGTGTAGGTGAACGGCCGACCCTGCCCGACCTGCGGCGTCGTGCCCGGGACCACCCGCCACGTGTTCCGCCCGGAGATCGGGAAGTCGCCGCCGGCGGGCAGCTCCGCGGTCGGGACGACGGGTCCGGACGCGTCCGTGAGATCCCCGCTCGTCGGCGCCTCCCCGACGACGGGTCCCCCGTCCGCGGCGGGCGCCTCGACCGGGGCGTCCTCGGCCGGCGCCAGCGTGCGGGCCAGCACGAACCCGGTCAGGACGAGGAGGACGACGGCCAGCACGCCGAGCGCGGCCCGGCGCCGCCGGTGGGCACGGCCGCGACCACCGTCGCCGGACCGCTCCCGGGGCGGCCGGGGCTCCCACGACGCGGCCAGCGGCTCACCCCGGTGACGCGGCGGGCGTGTAGGGGGTCGAGCGCCGCCCGATCCGGTCACCCGGGCACGTTCTCATACACCCCCTACAGGGCCGGCTCCCGGTCGGTGGCGTCCCATCGACCGGCGGCGACGGCGTCGTCCATGCCGAGCACCGCGCGCCCGACCAGCAGCGGGGCCTCCATCTGGGCCACGTGCCCGACGTCGGGCAGCCGCAGCAGCCGCGCGCGGGGCACCGTCGTGACCGTGCGGCGGGCCTTGCGCACCGAGATCAGCCGGTCCCGCTCGCCCCAGACCACGAGGGTCGGGGTCGCGACGCGGGCCGCGGTCGCCCAGAGCGAGCCCGCGCCCCGCGCGAACCACGTCCCGACCAGCCCGCCGAACGAGCGCTGCATCGCCTCGGCCACCCACGGCAGGTCCAGCCGCTCGGCGGCTTCCGCGGCCGCCTGGGCGAACGCCGCGTCGCTGACGCAGCCGGGGTCGGCATAGCAGAGCCGCATCGTGCGCCGCAGTCGTGTCCCCGCGTCCTCGGCGGCGAGCTCGCGGCGGGTCCGCGCCCCGAGGAGTGGGATCGCGGCCAGCGCCATCTTGCCGTCCCCGAGCCGCGCCGGGGCGGGCCGCAGGTCGGGGACGGCCGGGCTGACGAGCGTCGTCGTGCGCACCCGGTCGGGGTGGTCCGCGGCGACGGTGAGCGCCACGGCCCCGCCGAGGGAGTTGCCGACCAGGTGCACCGGGCGGTCGAGGGTGGCGAGGAAGGCGGCGACGACGTCGGCGTGGGCCCGGAGCGAGTAGTCCCGGGTGGGCAGCGGGTCGGTCCGGCCGAACCCGGGGAGGTCGACCGCGAGGCCGTGCCAGCGCGAGGACAGGGTCGCGGCGAGGTCGGTCCAGTTGGTCGACGAGCCGCCGAGGCCGTGGACGTAGACGACGGTCCCGTCGTGCCCCGACCCCGGCGCGCGGGGCGTCTCCCGCACGTGCAGCCGGACGCCGTCGGCCATGACGTGGCGTCCGGGCCAGTGCGGCGTCGGGTCGCCGAGCGGGCCGAGGGCCTCGACGGGGGCCAGCGGTGCCACCCGCGCCGGGGTCGCGTCGACGTCCGGGCGCCGGCGCACGGGGACCGGCCATCCGCCGGTCAGCGGGCCGCCACCTCCGCGCTCGGTGATCGTCACTTGACAAGGATGCAGGTGTCCGGAAGGTGACGCGAGCTCGACCCGCGGGTGTCCGCAGCGCGACCGACACGGAACCGGGCGTGATCGGCGCGCGTCCGCGAAACGGTCGGTAGGGTCGACCGATCGAGGTGGGGCCCCCGATCGACCCCGAGGGGGCCGGCGATGGAGGGGTCCACGGCGGGAGGTGGACCGATGAGCGAGACCGGCGCGGTGGCGCCGACGGCGGCGGGCCGCCCTCGGATGTCACGCTCGCAGCGGCGGGCCCAGCTCCTCGCGGCGGCACGGGCGGTGTTCGGCGCGCAGGGCTACCACGCAGCGGCGATGGACGAGATCGCCGAGCGGGCCGGGGTCAGCAAGCCGGTGCTCTACCAGCACTTCCCCGGCAAGCTCGACCTCTACCGCGCGCTGGTGGAGTCCGCGGCCAACGAGATGGTGCGCACCGTCCGGGCCGCGATGCGCTCGACCACGGACAACAAGGCGCGCGTGCACGCCGCCGTCCAGGCCTACTTCGACGTCGTCTCCTCCCGCGACGGGGCGATGCGGCTGGTCTTCGAGACCGACACGCGGGCCACCCCGGAGATCGCCGAGATCGTGGACCGGGCGACGTCGGACTGCATCGACGCGGTGACCGAGGTCGTCACCGCGGACGCCGGGCTCGAGCCGGAACGGGCGCGCCTGCTGGCCGTCGGGCTCGTCGGGCTGTCCACGACGGCGGCCCGCTACTGGCTCGACGCAGGCCTGCAGCCCCCGCGCGAGGACGCGATCGCGCTGATGTCGACGCTGGCCTGGCGCGGGATCGGCGGGTTCCCGCTGGGTGCCGGAGGCTTGTGAGCACTTTCCGTGGCTATAGCCACGGAAAGTGCTCACGAGCCGTCAGGCACCTACGCCGAACCCCACCCGACGCACCTCGGACGGTGCGATCTCCACGTACGCGATGCGGGTGGCCGGGATGAGGTAGCGCCGACCCTTGTCGTCCTCGAGCGACAGCGTGCCGCTCGAGCCCGAGAGCGCGCCGTCGACGAGCTCCGCCACCTCGTCGGGCGTCTGCCCACTCGAGACCACCAGCTCCCGCGGGCTGTCCGCGACGCCGATCTTGACCTCCACGCGACCCTCCGGTCTGCTCCGACTCCCCCGGCCGTCACCCTGACGACGACCGTGCGAACGCGCAGGTTAGTCCAGATCGCCGGGCGGAGCGGGCCGCCCACCACGTCGTCCGCGCAGGGCGAACGCGGCGCTACAGCCCCAACTGCGCCACCCGCTTGTTGTGCCGCGACTTCAGGCGCTTGAGGACGGCCGCGCGCGCCTCCCGCCCGGGCGTCCCCTCGACCACCGCGGCCAGCCCCGGGTGCTCGTCGAAGGCCGCGACGACGGCCGCGAGGGCCTCGCCGAGGAGCCGCCGGCCCCACATCGCCAGCCGCGCGTGCACCTGGGGATCCGCGCACGCCTCGGCGATCCGGGCCTCCACGAACGCGCCGTGGCCGGTCTCGGCGATGACCTCGCGGACCAGGTCGGCCTCGGCCCCGGAGAGCCCCTCGAGGGCCTCGGCCTGCAGGTCGGTGACGAGCCCGCGGCCGAGCACCGTCGCGACGAGCGCCTCGGGCCAGTCGTGGGCCCCCACGGACGACAGCAGCGCGTCGACGCGGCCGACGAACGGCTCCATGGCGTGCAGGACGTCGACCCCGCGGGCGGCCAGGTGGTCGCGCACCCGGACGTAGTGGTCCATCTCGACGGCGGCGAGGGTCGCCAGCTCGGCGCGGCCCGCGAGGTCCGGGGCGCGCTGGGCGTCCGCCGCGAGCTGGGAGAACGCCGACAGCTCGCCGTAGGCCACGAGCCCCAACAGGGCCGTGGAGGCGTCCCCGGCCGCATCGTCCGGCCCCGGTCCGCCCGGCCCTGGTCGCTCCCTCGCACCCGTCACGTCGCGGCAGCCTAGGCGCCACACCCCCCGCGGTGCTGCCGAGACGGTGCACGTGCGGGTATCATCAGGACTGGTCCGAGCCGGTGACACCCCACTCGACCGATGTGGCCCTCCCCGGGGCCGCTCTCCCAACGCTCCGCCCGTCGCCGGCTCCGGCCTCCCGCGGGCGAGTCGCCGGTGGCCCCAGCCACCCGATCGCCTCGGGACGAATCCAGCGCGCGGGCGCCTCGTCGGCTCTCCCGCCCCGGGCGACGTCGTGGTCGACGTCCCCGCCCCCGACCGGACACCCAAGCCCGGGACCGGGGAAGGCGGTCGAGCCAGCCGGCTCACCTCGCGTGCACGAGCCGTGAGGAAGGCAGACCGCTGAACACCGAGAACGACACCCCCACCACTGATCCGGAGCCCGCCGAGGAACTCGCCACCACCGCCGTGGCGACCACGAACTCCGCGCCCGACTCCCCGACGTTCGCCGAACTGGGCGTCGTCCCCGAGATCGTCGAGGCCCTCGCCGCGAACGGCATCGAGCACACGTTCGCCATCCAGGAACTGACGCTGCCGCTGGCCCTCGCGGGCGAGGACCTCATCGGCCAGGCGCGGACCGGCACCGGCAAGACGCTGGGCTTCGGCGTCCCGCTGCTGCAGCGGCTCGGCGCCCCCACCGAGGACGGCACGCCGCGCGTGCTGGTCGTCGTCCCCACCCGCGAGCTGTGCCTGCAGGTGGCCAAGGACATCGAGGGCGCCTCGAAGGGCCTGGGCACCCGGGTCGTGTCGATCTACGGCGGCCGCCCCTACGAGCAGCAGATCGCCGCGCTGCAGACCGGCGTCGAGTTCGTCGTCGGCACGCCCGGCCGGCTGCTCGACCTCGCGCAGCAGGGCCACCTGGTGCTCGCGAAGATCGGCGGCCTGGTCCTCGACGAGGCCGACGAGATGCTCGACCTGGGCTTCCTGCCCGACGTCGAGCGCATCCTCGGGATGCTCCCCGCGAAGCGCCAGACGAT
>JAICLN010000348.1 GCA_025925615.1 Actinomycetospora sp.
CCGGTGCGCTGGGCGGTGATCCGGCGCGCGATCCGGGCGCGGACCCGGCGCGTGGCCGAGCGCGGGCGGGTCCCGCCGCCGGCACCACCCGTCGTCGTGACGCCGCTCGGCTCCAGTCGCCGGGCCTCACGCGGCTCGCTCGAGCCCACTCCGGGCGCCGTGTCGGCGCCACCTCCCCCGTTGACCTCGGCCGCCCCGTCGAACTCGGCCGAGCCGTTCGTCCCGCCGGGCGCGTCGGGGTGCTCGGCCGTGTCGGTCACCGGCCCCACGTCCTGGCTCACTGGCGAGCACCTCCCGCTGGTCGGGCCGGGGAGGCCCGTCGCGGGACCCGGAACGAATCCGGATCCGGAATCCTTCCAGCCTAGGTCACCGGTCGCGGTGACGTCGGCCCCGAGGGCGACCGGGCGGACGAGAGGTCCTCGCGCCGCGCCCGCCCGTGTCGATCAATCGCCGCTCCGGTCCGTCCGTCGGTGGGCGGTCGGTCACAGGACGCCCGCCGCCGCTCGGCGGTCCGGGGTCGCTCGGTCCGCCGGCGCCAGGACCACCTGGTGCTCCGGACCGGCGGTGGCCCGTCCGGCGTGCGGGGCGAACCCGGCGGCGGCGACCACGACGAGCCAGGGGCCGGCCCCCGACCCGACGGTCACCGTGAACCGGCCCCCGGTGCCGACGTCGGCCCGGGCGTGGCCCAGCTGGCGGCCGTGCGGATCGACGACGGTCACGACGGCGTCCAGACCGGTCCCGGCGGCGTCGGTGACCCGGCCCCGGACGACGGCGTGGCGCTCGTCCCCGTCCGCCGACGGGTCGAGTCCGGGTGCCTCGGCCGACGCGCCCGGGCCGGCCGTCGGGTCGGCGTCGTGCAGGGCCAGGAGCGCCCCGTGCAGCGCGGACAGCTCGGCGAGCAGCGTCTCGGGGGCGTCGTCCCGGGTCGCGGGGGTGGCGGCGTGCCCGGTCGGTCCGCGGCCCTCGGCGAGGGCGTCCACGAGTTCCCGGACTGCGCTCATCGCGTTGCCCACCGTCTCGTGGCGGTGCGCGTCGCTGTCGGCGGAGTCCTCGACCGCGTGGATCACGGCCCGCACGCGGGCCGCGCAGCGCACCCAGGCCGACAACCGGCCGGTGACCCGGCCGCGGCGGGCCCCCGACCCCGGCACCACCCGCAGCGAGAGCGGGAGCCCGACGAGCGCGAGCTGGTGGACGGCCGCGTCGAGCGAGCGGGCCCGCGCGTGCAGGTCCACCGGCTCGTCGTCGGGGCCCGGGGCGCCGCGCAGCACCGTCGCGACGTCGAGGGTCGCCGCCCGCAGCTCCTCGGCCAGGCGGGCGCGCGCCGCCTGCTCGGCACGCGACGCGGACGTGGGCAGGAACGACACCGCCACGACGCCGCCGATGACCGCCCCGAGCGCCGTCTCCTCCACCCGCAGCGCGAGCAGCCCGTCGCTGTAGGTCCCGAGCAGCTCGTACAGCTCGGCGATGAGGATGGTGATCGCGAACGCGAGGCACGTGTAGGAGACCCGGAACAGGTAGAAGCCCACGAAGATCGCCACGAGGATGACGACGAGGGACACCGCGGTCGAGGAGCCCAGCAGGGGCACCAGCACGAGCGCGACGACGACGCCGAAGATGGTGCCGACGGTGCGCTGCAGGCCCTTGCGGATCGTCTCCGCGGCGGTGGCCGTCCCGGTGAAGGCGAGGAAGCAGGCCAGTACCGCCCAGTACCAGCGCTGCCCGGACACGGCGTCGCCGAGGGCGATCGCCAGCCCGCCCGCCAGGGCGATCTGCAGCGCCTGGCGGGTGGTCAGCAGCAGCTTCGGTCCGCCGCCCTCGGGCGCGACCATCGGCCCGACGGTCACCGCGCTGCCGGGCAGGAAGCCCGCGAACAGCTCGGCGGCCGGGGTGAAGGGGGTGTCCCGGCGGGGACGGTCGCCCGCACCGTCCTCGCCCCCGCGACCGCGGCGGTCGTCCTCGAGGAGCTGATCGAGGCGACGCAGCGCGTCCTCGACCGCCTCGGCCTGCTCGTGGCGCACGTCCTCGGGCGGGGTGTCGAGCAGCCGGGACAGCGTGGCCTCGACCCGCAGGACCGCGGCCCGCACGCCCGACGCGTGCGCCGGGTCCGTGATCGCGTGCGGGACCGCGAGCTGCCCGTCGATCAGGACGGCCACCTCGTCGACCCGCAGCACCGCCCGGTCCGCCGTGCCGATCCGGCCCGTCCAGCGCTGCCACGGCGAGCGGGCGGCGGCGTCGCGGTGCTCCGCCGACGCCACGCGGACGCGGGCCGCGAAGGACGCCGCCATCCGCCGCATCCGGAGCGCGGGACGCTGCGGTGCGAGGACCAGCCCGATGAGCAGCAGCAGAACGGTCGTGGTCGCGACGGCCAGGAGGACGACCGGGAGCTGGGCGAAGCCGAGCTGGAGGAACAGGGCGATGAAGTAGCCCATCCAGATGACCATGCCGCAGGCGAACGCGCGGGGGCCGAAGCGGCGCACCCACACCACGACGAACATGACGACGACGAAGAGCGACAGCGACAGCACCCGGTGGCGGTCCACGAGGGTGCTCAGCGTGATCCCGGCGAGCATCGCCACCGGCAGGCAGAGCTGGGTGATCGCGCGCCCGGCGGTGGTCGGGTCGGAGGCCGTGAAGGTCGTCATCATCGTGAGGACGGCGCCCAGGACGACCACGATCACCGCCGGGGTGCCCTGCAGCCCGATCGCGCCGGCCAGCAGCGCGGACACCGCGATCGCGACGGCGAGCGAGAGCGCGGCCCGCGTCGAGAGCGCGAGGCGCACGTTGCCGGGGTCGGAGGCGAGGAGCCGGTCGCGCCAGGAGATCCGGTCGACGCCGTCCTGCCCGCCGGGTTCCGGTGCCGGCGGGGGCACCTCGGCGTCGTCATCGGTCGGATCGGTGTCCGGACGGCGTCCGGCCGACGTGATCGTCATCGCCCTCCCTCTGGCTCGCCGCGCACGATGTTAGCTGTGCGAACCATCGTTCGGGGGCGGAGCGGCCTCCCGGAGAACGAGATGTGGCCGATCCCCCAGTTGCGTGCCGGGAGGGTTCAGCGCTGGAGGACCGCGTGCAGCGGGCGGTCGCCGAGGCGGGCGCGGCCCTGCAGCGCAGGCAGTTCGAGGACGACCGCCAGGCTCGTGACGGTGGCTCCGCACTCCTCGACGAGCCCGCACGCGGCGGCCGCCGTGCCCCCGGTGGCGAGGACGTCGTCGACCAGCAGCGCCCGCGCGCCCGGCGCGAGCACCCCGGTCGGGAGCTCGAGGGTCGCCGAGCCGTACTCGAGGTCGTAGGACCGCGACGCGGCGACGGCGGGCAGCTTGCCCTGCTTGCGCACGGGCACGATCCCGAGCCCGAGCGCCTGGGCGACCGCGGCCCCGAGGAGGAAGCCCCGCGCCTCGATCCCGATCACCACGTCGGCGGTGTCGCCGGCGAGCGTCCCGGCGAGGAGCCGTGTCGTCGCGGCGAGGCCCCGGGCGTCGGCGAGCACCGTCGTGAGGTCCCAGAAGCGGATGCCCGGCTTCGGGAAGTCGCGGACCTCGCGCAGCAGGCCCGCGACGAGGTCGGCGTCGGCGGTGTCCCCGGTGGGGCTCACCGCCGCCGCTTCCCGCCCGGCCGCCCGGACTTCCCGGCGGGCCGGGCCCCGGGGCGGGGGGCGCTACCCGAGCGTGCCGCCCGCGGCGAGGCGTCGGCCCCGC
>JAICLN010000270.1 GCA_025925615.1 Actinomycetospora sp.
CCCTTCACGTTCGAGGGCCGCCGCCGCGCCGGGCAGGCCGAGGACGGCATCCAGAGCCTGCGCAACGAGTGCGACACGCTCATCGTCATCCCCAACGACCGGCTGTTGCAGCTCGGCGACGTGGGCGTCTCCCTCATGGACGCCTTCCGCTCCGCGGACGAGGTCCTCCTCTCCGGTGTCCAGGGCATCACCGACCTGATCACCACGCCGGGTCTGATCAACCTCGACTTCGCCGACGTCAAGAGCGTCATGTCCGGAGCCGGCAGCGCGTTGATGGGCATCGGCTCGGCGCGCGGCGACGGGCGCAGCGTCGAGGCGGCGGGCAAGGCGATCAACTCGCCGCTGCTCGAGGCCTCGATGGACGGCGCCTACGGGGTGCTGCTCTCCATCGCGGGCGGCTCCGACCTCGGCCTGTTCGAGATCAACGAGGCCGCCTCGCTGGTCCAGGAGGCCGCGCACCCGGACGCCAACATCATCTTCGGGACGGTCATCGACGACTCGCTCGGCGACGAGGTCCGCGTGACCGTCATCGCGGCGGGCTTCGACTCCGGCGCGCCCACGCACACCAAGTCGGTACCGAGCAGCACCCTCGGCCAGCCGCACGGCGGCCCGAACGGGGCCCCCGGGCGCCCGTCGTCGGCCACCGCGAGCGCCCAGGCGGGCCAGGTCCGGCAGTCGTCGCCGCAGCCGCCGATCCCGCCGGCGGTCGCGGCGGCCCCGACGATGCCGACGACGCCGGCCGTCTCCCGCGAGGAGGCGGGTGCGTCCGCCTCGTCGTCCGAGGCCCCGGCCGCCGACGGGGAGCCCGCCCCAGCCGCCGCCGAGGGCACGTCGTCGTCGGCCAAGAAGGGCCGCGGTGACGACGACGAGGTCGACGTCCCCTCGTTCATGCGCTGAGCCCCACAGGAGGGGCCACGGCCCGGCCGGGCGTGGGACGGGATGATGGAAACGTGCGGGTCCGTCGTGTACTGACCACTCGTGCGGGCGGCCGGTCGCGGCCCCCGTACGACTCGTTCAACCTCGGTGACCACGTGGGCGACCAGCCCGCGGCGGTCGCCGCCAACCGTGACCGCCTGGCGCGCGGCATCGGGCTCGACCCCACCCGGGTGGCCTGGATGAACCAGGTGCACGGGACCGAGGTCGCCGTCGTCGAGGGCCCCCAGCAGGAGGTGCCGACGGCGGACGCCCTGGTGACCGACCGGCCGCGCCAGGCGCTCGCCGTCGTCGTCGCCGACTGCGTGCCGGTACTGCTCGCCGACCCGGAGGCGGGCGTGGTCGCGGCCGCGCACGCGGGGCGCACCGGCGCGGCCGCCGGTGTGCTGCCGCGCACGCTCGGCGTCATGGAGTCGCTCGGCGCGGAGCGGGACCGGATCGAGGTGCTCCTCGGCCCGAGCGTCTGCGGGCGCTGCTACGAGGTGCCCGCCGAGATGCGCGACGAGGTCGACACTGTGCTCCCGGGCAGCGCGGGGATCACCCGGGTCGGCACGCCGGCGCTGGATCTGCACGCGGGCCTGGTGCGCCAGCTCGAGGGCGTGGGGATCCGGAAGATCGACGCCGACTCCCGCTGCACCCTCGAGGACGACCAGCTCTTCAGCCACCGTCGCGACCGCCCCACCGGGCGGTTCGCCGGGGTGACGTGGTGGGAGTACGACACGGCCCGGTCACCCGGCACCCAGCGGCGATGACCGACCCCGACGGACGGCGCGCCGCGCTGGCGCGCTCCCTCGATGAGGTGCGCGCCCGGATCGATGCGGCCGCCCGCGCGGCGGGCCGGGACCCGGGTGGGGTCGCGCTGCTCGCGGTCACCAAGACCTGGCCCGCCGCCGACGTCGCCCACCTCGTCGACCTCGGCCTCTCCGCGTTCGGGGAGAACAAGGAGCAGGAGGGCGCGGCGAAGGCAGCCGAGCTCGCGACGTTGCGTCCCGGCGCGGCGGTGCGGTGGCGGATCGTCGGCCGGCTGCAGCGCAACAAGGCCCGCAACGTCGCGCGGTGGGCCCACGCGGTGGACTCGGTGGACTCGGCGCGCCTCGTGGACGCCCTCGACCGCGCGGCCGGGAACGCCCGGGAGGCGGGGGAGCGGTCGGGCCCGCTCTCGGTCCTGGTCCAGGTCAGTCTCGACGACGCCCCCGGTCGCGGCGGCGCGTCGCTCGCGGAGGTGCCGGCGCTCGCCGATCGCGTCGCACAGAGCGAGCACCTCTCCCTCGACGGAGTGATGACCGTGGCCCCGCAGTACTCGGACGCCGCGGAGGCCTTCGCCACGTTTGCCGAGCTCGCCCAGCGGGTCCGCGCGTCCCATCCCGGTGCCGCGACGCTCTCAGCAGGCATGTCGGGGGATCTCGAAGCCGCGATCGAGCACGGTTCGACCTGTGTGCGTGTCGGTACGGCTCTCCTCGGCGCCCGGTAGCTAGCGTTCCGTGTGAGTGAATGACATGGATGTAAGTCCACCGCCGTACCGGGGTCCGCACACGTCCCTCCGGCTGGTCGACGTGTGAAATGGGGAGAGGGCTGCCATGACCGCACTGCACCGCGTGAAGGCGTACTTCGGCATGGTGCCCGCGGACGAGCTGGACTCCTACGACGGGTACGGGGACTACGCCGACGCCGACCGGTACGACGACCGCGACGCCGACCGCTTGGCGCGGCGTCCGCGGTACGGGGCCGCCGACGAGAGCTGGTCCTCACGGTACGACGACGCCCGCCACGGATCCGAGCGCCACGCGTCCGACCGCTACGGGGCCGATCGCTACGGGTCCGACCGCCCCGTGTCCGACCGCACCGTGTCCGATCGCGCCGGGACGGGGCGCTACGGCGCCGACCGGTACGACGAGCACTACGAGGACCGCTACGAGGCCTCGCGCCACGACCGGTCCCAGCCCGAGCGGACCGAGTCCGAGCGGTTCGACGCCGAGCGGTTCGGCTCCGAGCGCTACGAGCGTCCCGGCCGGGGCGAGTCCGCCCACGGCGAGGAGCGGAGCCGCACCCCGCGGCCCCGCGACCCCGAGCCCGAGGTCCGCGGCGACACGTCGCGCCCGGGGACCGACCACGACCGGACCACCTCCGGCGACCGTGACGAGGAGGCCGACGTGTCCGTCCGCTCGAGCGCCCGGGGTCGCAGCTGGGAGCACAACACCGGTCCGAACCACACCGCGCGCAGCGGCCGCGCCGGCACCCTCGCCTCGGTCGGCGGCGGGGCGTCGTCCTCGGCCTCGCTGTCCGGGTCGCTGAGCGCCTCGGGAGCGGCCGCCCTGGCGCTGGACGAGCCGGTCCGGCGCCCCGAGCGCGAGGTCGCCGCCGTGCCCGACGCACCGGCCGTGCCGGAGATCACCACGCTGCAGCCCACCAGCTACAACGAGGCCCGGGTGATCGGCGAGCGCTACCGCGACGGCATTCCGGTGATCATGAACCTCACCGAGATGGACGACGTCGGGGCCAAGCGCCTCGTCGACTTCGCGGCGGGTCTGGCCTTCGCGCTGCGCGGCTCCATCGAGAAGGTCACCAACCGCGTGTTCCTCCTCTCACCGCCCAACGTCGAGGTCTCCGCGGCCGATCGACGCAAGCTCGCGGAGAAGTCCTTCTCCACTACTCCCTGAGCCGAATCTGAGAGCCGGCAAGACCTTGCCGACTGATTGCGGTGGGTGGTCGCACGGCGTCGGTGAGCGTTCGATCGGGCCGCGGACGCGGCCTGGAGCAGGGCGGGAACCGCGGTCACGACCCGTGGGCATCGACGAGCGGTTCCGCCCCGTCCGGCCGATCGCTCTCCGGCGTGTCGAGAGGTACGCGTGTGGGTGGACGGCCGGTGATCCGTGGCGCTGTGTCACCGATCGGGCGTCGTACGCAGCGCGCCACTGGACCCGTCCACTATGGTTCAGCTGCTCGCAGAGGTCATACTCTGCGTGTCGCGGAGCTCGAAGAGCCCGAGTTACCTGGGGTTCCGCAGCCGAGGAGTGCTTGAGGAGATCCGATGCCGCTGACCCCTGCCGACGTTCACAACGTCGCCTTCAGCAAGCCGCCGATCGGCAAACGGGGCTACAACGAGGACGAGGTCGACGCGTTCCTCGACCTCGTGGAGGCCGAGCTGGGGCGCCTCATCGAGGAGAACAACGACCTCCGCGAGCAGGTCGAGCAGCTCGAGCAGCAGCTGTCCAGTGCCCACTCGGACCTCGATGACGCCCGGACCAAGGCCGCCCAGGCCCAGTCCGCCGGCGCCCAGGCCCCGCCGCCGTCGGCCGCGCAGACCACGATGGTCGCGCCGCCCCAGCAGCGTCCCGTCGAGGACGCGCCGCGCACGGTGCAGCAGCCGATGCCGATCGCCCAGCAACCGCCGCAGCCCCCGCAGGCCACCGGCATGGTGTCGTCGCCCTTCGGCGGTGACGCCTCGCCGATGAACAGTGGCGGCGGCGACCACCACGTGCAGGCCGCCAAGGTGCTCGGACTCGCGCAGGAGATGGCCGACAGGCTCACGGCCGAGGCGAAGTCCGAGGCGGACGGCATGCTGTCCGACGCCCGCACCAAGTCGGAGCAGCTCCTCTCCGAGGCCCGCACCAAGGCCGACAGCATGGTCAACGAGGCCCGCAGCCGGGCCGAGACGATGCTGAACGACGCGCGCACCCGAGCGGAGACGCTCGAGCGCCAGGCACGGGACAAGGCGTCGACCCTCGAGCGGGACGCGCAGCGCAAGCACAACGAGACGATCACCCTGATCGAGCAGCAGAAGAGCGGGCTCGAGAAGAAGATCGACGAGCTGCGCACCTTCGAGCGTGAGTACCGGACCCGACTCAAGACCTACCTGGAATCGCAGCTGCGGGACCTCGAGGGCCGTGGGTCGGCCGCGCCTGCCGATGGCGGCAGCCGCAGCAACGGGTCCGGCGGTTACGCGACCAGCGGTTACGGCTCCAGGGCCGAAGCCGGCAGCTGAGTCGGGCGATCCGGTCGGGGGCAGGGGAAGGCTTCCGAACCGGTGACCCGGCGCGGTACGTGAGGGGTCGACCGTGCTTCTGCTCGTCCTGCTCTGCGTCGTCATCGCCTTCGGGCTGCTCGTCGTCGCCGTCGTCACGACGACGGCGGCGTGGGCCTGGGGGTCGGTGGTGGCCAGCGCGGTCGCCGCGATCCTGCTGGCCGCGGACTTCATGCGTCGGCGCCGTGCGGCCGCCGCGTCCGGAGCCCCGGCCGGTGCCGACGACTCCCGCCGCGGCGAGCCCGCCGCATCGCAGCCCCACCAGGCGTCGCAGCCGCAGCCGGTGTCACAGCCCCAGCCTGCCCAGGCCGGACCGGGCGCAGGTGGCTCGGAGGCGATGACGGCGGTGGGTGCTCCGCGGGCCTTCGCGGGTGGACCGGGAGGCCCCGCTTCACCGGGCGGCCCCGGAACGCCCGGTGGTCCGAACGGCGCGGGCGGCCCGGCGGGTCCGGGCGGCCCGGCCGGTGCCGGCACCCAGGGCGGTCCCGGGGCACCGAACGGCACGCCCGGCCAGGGCGGTCCCGGTGCCCAGGCCGGTCCGGCTGGTCCCGGTGGTCCCGGCGGCCAGGGTGGTCCCGGAGGACGCCCGCCGATGGCTCCGCCGCCCGTGCGCCCGCGCGGCATCCCGCCGGGCCTGCGGGCGACGACGGGCGGCCGCCTCGGCCACGACCCGTCGCGGGTCCCGAACGCGCCCGAGGGCTCCCGCTTCCTGGGTCTCGTACCGCTCCCGAACACCCCGGCGGCCGGGCTCGCGCCGCCGCCCGGGCGCCCGTACGGGCCACCTCCCGGCGCCCGCGGGCCCCAGGGCCCGAGTCAGCCGCCGCAGGGTCCGGGCCAGCAGGCTCCGAGCCAGCAGCCTCCGCAGACGTCCCAGACATCCCAGACGGCGCAGCCGACCCAGGGCGCGCCCGCCGGTCGCCCGCCCCACGAGCAGGACGGTCGCGG
>JAICLN010000337.1 GCA_025925615.1 Actinomycetospora sp.
CGAGAGGCACACCACGCAGATTCCGCGCGCCCCGACCCTGCCCCACGTACCCCTGATCAACGTGAGCGCCGAGCGTGCGGGCTAGACCGACGCGGCCGCCGCCGGCGCGACGTGGACCGGGACCAGGTCGTCGGCGTGCACGACCTCCCGGCGGAGCTCGGGCGCGAGGTCCCGGGTCTTGCGGCCGACCAGCTCCGGCATCTCCTCGGCGTCGAAGGCCACCACGCCCCGCGCGACGATCTCCCCGCGCGGCCCGACGAGCTCCACCACGTCGCCCGCCTCGAAGTCGCCGTCGGAGCCGGTGATGCCCGCGGCCAGCAGCGAGCGCCGCTTGGTGGCCGGCCCCGAGGTCACCGCCCGCACCGCGCCGTCGTCGAGGTGCAGTCGCCCCCGCGAGCCGGCCATGTGGCGCAGCCAGAACCGGCGGGCCGAGAGCCGCGGGCCGGTCGGGGCGAACACCGTCCCGACCGCCGCCCCGTCGAGGGCCACCGACGCCGCCGCGGCCGCCGCCACGAGCACGGGCACACCCGCCCCCGACGCCAAATCCGCGGCCGCCAGCTTCGAGGCCATCCCTCCGGTCCCGACGCTCCCGGCGCCGGGCCGCGCGACCCGGACCCGCTCGAGGTCGGTGACCCCGTGGACCTCGTCGAGCATCGAGGCCCCCGGCGCCCGCGGATCGTCGTCGTAGACGCCGTCCACGTCGGAGAGGAGCACGAGGGCATCGGCGGAGATGATGTGCGCGACGAGGGCCGCGAGCCGGTCGTTGTCGCCGAAGCGGATCTCGTCGGTCGCCACCGTGTCGTTCTCGTTGACCACGGGCACGACGCCGAGGCCCAGCAGCCGTTCGAAGGTGCGCTGGGCGTTGCGGTAGGGAGCGCGCCGCACCACGTCGTGGCTGGTCAGCAACACCTGCCCGACGACCCGGTCATGGCGGGCGAAGGCGTCGGCGTAGGCACGGGTGAGGTGGAGCTGCCCGACCGACGCGGCCGCCTGCTGGGTCGCCAGGTCCCGGGGGCGGCGCGGGAGCCCGAGCGGGGCGAGCCCGGCCGCGATGGCCCCCGAAGAGACGAGCACCACCTGGGTGCCGGACGCGGCCCGCGCGGCGACGGCGTCGACGAGGGCGTCCAGGCGCCCGACGTCGAGACCCCCGGAGACGGCGGCCAACGACGACGAGCCGATCTTGACCACGAGCCGCCGCGCCGCCGCGACGGTCTCCCGGGCGGTCATCCCTCGTCCTCCTCCGTGATGAGGTCGTCAGCCACGAGGTCGTCATACGGGTCCCCGCCGTCGACCCAGCTGGGGATCCCGAGCTCGGCGTCGTCGCGATGGCGGCGGCGATCCTTCCGGGCAGCCTTGCGCTCGGCCGCGCTCGAGCGCTCGGCGTACCCGGCGTTGCCGACGCGGGCGTCGGTCCCGCGGTTGCCCTGCACCACCCCGCCGCCCAGCGCGGCGACGCCGGCCGGGGTGGAGGGCTCCCAGTCGAAGGTGTGGATGCCGATGGTGACCATGTCGCCGGGCCGCGCGCCGGCCTCGGCGAGGGCCTCCTCGACGCCGAGGCGCGCGAGCCGATCGGCCAGGTAGCCGACGGCCTCGTCGTTGGTGAAGTCGGTCTGCCGCACCCAGCGCTCGGGCTTCTCGCCCCGGACCCGCCAGGCCGGGCCGTCCGCCGGGTCGATGTCGTCGCCGGTGTCGGTCTCGACGGTGAAGCCGGAGTCGTCGACGGCGGTCGGGCGCAGCACCACCCGCGGCGGGGCGGTGTGGATGACGCTCGCGCGGGCCTCCTCGACGGCGGACGCCATGAGGAAGGACAGCTCCCGCAGGCCGGTGTGGGCCGCCGTGGAGATCTCGACCACGGGCCAGCCGAACGCCTCGACGTCGGGCCGGACCAGCTCGGCGAGCTCGGCGGCGTCCGGCACGTCCACCTTGTTCAGGGCGACGATCCGGGGCCGCGAGCTCATGTCGGTGCCCATCCCCGAAGCACGCAGCGCCGGCGTGTAGGACGCCAGCTCGTGCTCGAGCGCGCGGATGTCCGACACCGGGTCGCGGTCGGTCTCGAAGGTCGCGCAGTCGACGACGTGGACGAGCACCGAGCACCGCTCGATGTGGCGCAGGAAGTCCAGGCCCAGGCCCTTGCCGCCGGACGCGCCGGGGATGAGCCCGGGGACGTCGGCGACGGTGAAGGTCGACTCCCCCGCGCTGACCACCCCGAGGTGCGGGGTGAGCGTGGTGAACGGGTAGTCCGCGATCTTCGGCCTCGCCGCCGACAGCACGCTGACCAGCGAGGACTTGCCGGCGCTGGGGAAGCCGAGCAGCCCGACGTCGGCCATCGAGCGCAGCTCGAGCACCAGGTCGCGCGTGTCGCCCGGCTCGCCGAGCAGCGCGAAGCCGGGGGCCTTGCGGGCCGGGCTGGCGAGCGCCGCGTTGCCCAGTCCCCCGCGCCCGCCGCGGACCGCGACGAGGCGGGCGCCGGGCCCGGTGAGGTCGCCCAGGATCTCGCCGGCCTCGTCGAGGACGACGGTGCCCTCGGGCACGGCGAGCTCGACGTCGTCGGCGTTCGCGCCGTTGCGGAAGCTGCCCTGCCCCGGACGCCCGTTGGCGGCGGTGGCGTGCGGGCGGTGGTGGAAGTCGAGCAGGGTGTGCACGCCGGGGTCGGCGACGAGGACGACGTCGCCGCCGCGGCCCCCGTTCCCGCCGTCGGGCCCGCCGAGCGGGACGAACTTCTCACGGTGCACGGAGGCGCAGCCGTGCCCGCCCGCTCCGGCGGTGACGTGCAGCGTCACGCGGTCGACGAACCGCGCCATGGGGCCCTTCCTTCCGTCAACACAGTCCTTCCTGGAGAGACGACGAGGGGCGGACCCCATCGGGCCCGCCCCTCGCCGGTGGTTCTGCTGGTGGAGACCTGTCCGCTAGAGCTCAGGCCTCGACCGGCACGATGTTGACGTTCTTGCGCCCGGCCTTGCGGCCGAACTGCACAGAGCCCGCGATCAGCGCGAACAGCGTGTCGTCCCCGCCCCGGCCGACGCCGACGCCCGGGTGGAACTTGGTGCCGCGCTGGCGGACCAGGATCTCGCCGGCCTTGACGACCTGGCCGCCGTAGCGCTTGACCCCGAGGAACTGCGCGTTCGAGTCGCGGCCGTTGCGGGAGCTGGACGCACCCTTCTTGTGAGCCATGGTGTCCCCTACTTCGAGATGCCGGTGATCTCGACCTGGCTGTAGCGCTGACGGTGGCCGACGCGCCGCTTGTAGCCGGTCTTGTTCTTGTACTTCATGATCTTGATTTTCGGGCCCTGGACCTCACCGCGGATGCTGCCGGTGATCGAGACCTTCGCGAGGTCGTCGGCCGAGGAGAGGACGGTGGACCCGTCGACGACGAGGATCGGCTGGAGGTCGACCGAGTCGCCGTCCAGGAGCTCCACGTCGACGACGTCGCCGACCGCGACCTTGTACTGCTTGCCGCCGGTCTTCACGATCGCGTACATCTCGGACGCAGGCTCCTGTCGTGCTGGACGTCTGTCTGGTTCTCGGGAGGGCTCGCCGCCCCCGACGGGGTGGGCGCCTCACCGCTCGCGGAGGTCACGGACCCCCGCGCTGCTCGGACCACGATACCCGCCGCCGCGGCCGCCCCGGTCGTCGGGGTGCCGCGACGGGCGGCCATCGGTTCCCGCTGTCAGTTCCCGCCGACGGCCACCGGCGGGCCGGCCGGCCGGGAGGCGGCACGGCGGCGCCGCCGGCCCGCGGGCGTCGAGGAGGCCTCGTCGTCCGCGCTCGCCTCGGCGACCTCGGGGGTCCCGACGGCGGGTGCGGTCTCCGGGGTCCCGACGGCGGGGGTGTCCGGCTGGTCCGGCTCCTCGCTGACCGGGACGGCAGGGGTCTCCGGCTCCTCGGGGGCCGCTGCCTCGTCGGCCTCGTCGGTCACTTCGGTGGCGGCGGCCTCGTCGGTCACCTCGACCGGCGCGGTCTCGTCGATCAC
>JAICLN010000276.1 GCA_025925615.1 Actinomycetospora sp.
ACCGGACCGTCCGACCACGCACCCGTGATCGTCGACCTCGACGACGCGCCCGACGGCGACCTCGGTCCCGTCGTGCCGCCGCCGTCGCTGGGCGCGAACAAGGGCCGTTCACGCAGGAAGGGCTGAGGCAGCCCGCCGCACCGGCCGGGCTCGGTCCGGCCATGGCCCAACCGTGTCCGGTGGACATGGTTGCGGCGGGGTGGTGGCCGCGGAGGGTCGTGAGCCGCGGGCGTCTCGGATCTGCCGAACCGCACGTGGGCGTACCGGCGAGCGCCCATGATCGGGCCATGGAGGACACCGCACGCGCCCGGGACCGCGCGGTCGAGGAACTCGTGGACCTGGTCATGGACCAACTCGTCCCCGCGATCGGCTGGTACCGCACTCAGCTCGCCCACCGGCTCGGGACCGGGCTCCCCGGGCTCGCGGTCCTCGAGGACGCCGGGCGGCGGCCGACGACGGCGGCGCGTGCGGCACTGCGGCTCGGGATGACCCCGAGCGCGGCGACCAAGGTCATCAGGAAGTTGGAGTCGGACGGGCACGTGGTGCGAACGCCCAGCGGGACCCACGAGCAGGAGCTGCTGGTCGAGCTGCTGCCGCACGCGTCCCGCGACCTGGTCCTCGGGCTCGTCCGGACGCATGTGCGGGGAACGGCGGCCCACGTCGTCTCGACTCTCGGGCTCACCTCGGAGGCCCGGTTGCGGATCGCGGCCGAGACCCTCGTCCAGGTGGCGTGGGCGCTCGGCGGGGAGGCGTGGGAGATGGAGCACGTCGCGGCGAGACGGGCCCACACGGCGCGGCGGGTGCGGGCGCGGCAACGGTCGGGGCGGCGCCCGCCGTGGGAGTGGTGAGGCCTCAGACCGCGGGGAACGGGCCCACGTGGGTCACGTGCACGACCGCGGAGCCGAGCTCGTCGGAGGCGTCGAGGTCGACGGTGGCGGTGATGCCCCAGTCGTGGTCGCCCTCGGGGTCGTCGAACACCTGGCGCACGGTCCAGGTCCTGCCGTGGTCGGTCACCCGGAACAGCGCCGGACCGCGGGCCTCGGGGCCGGCGCCGAGGGTGGGGTAGTCGGCGTAGTAGCGCTCCATCGCGTCGGCCCACTCGTCGGCCGAGGGGCCCTCGTCGCCGGACAGCTCCGCGAGGTCGGCGGGCCAGCGGCGCTCGAAGAGCTCCACGCGCCGGAAGAGCTCGTTGCGCACCAGGACCCGGAACGCGCGCTCGTTGCGGGTGACAGGAGGTGGCCCCTGGTCGACCGGGGCCGCGTCGGAGCCGGCGGCGTCCAGCGCTGTGCCCGAGATCCCGCCCTCCCCCGACAGCGTCTCCCACTCGTCGAGCAGCGAGGAGTCGGTCTGGCGGACGAGCTCGCCGAGCCAGGCGATGAGGTCGTCGAGGTCGTCCGTGCCGGCGGTCTCGGGGATGGTCTGGCGCAGCGCGCGGTAGGCGTCGGTGAGGTAGCGCAGGACGAGGCCCTCGGACCGCGCGATCTTGTAGTGCGAGACGAACTCGACGAAGTTCATCGCCCGCTCGTAGAGATCCCGGACGACCGCCTTGGGGGAGAGCTCGGCGTCGCCGACCCACGGGTGGCCCTTGCGGTAGGTCTCGAACGCCGGCTCGAGCAGCTCGACCAGCGGCTTCGGCCAGGAGATCTCCTCGAGCCGCTCCATCCGCTCCTCGTACTCGATCCCCTCGGCCTTCATCGCGCCGACCGCCTCGCCGCGGGCCGCGTTCTCCTGGGCGCGCAGCACCTGCTTCGGGTCGTCCAGCGTCGCCTCGACCACGGACACGAGGTCGAGCGAGTAGGTCGGCGACTCGTCGTCGAGCAGCTCGAACGCGGCCAGCGCGAACGGCGAGAGCGGCTGGTTGAGCGCGAAGTCGACCTGGAGGTCGTCGACGAGCCGGACGGTGCGCCCGGCGTCGTCGGGGACCGTCAGCACCTCCACCACGTCGGCCTCGATGAGGCCGCGGAAGAGCTGGATCGCGCGCAGGATCAGCCGGCGCTGGGTGGGTCGGTCGGCGTGGTTGTCCTCGAGCAGGTGGCGCATGGCCGGGAAGTAGGGACCGGGGCGCTGCGCGACCTGCAGCAGCATCGCCGTCGTCACCCGCATCTGGCTGGTCAGCTGCTCGGGCTGCGCCTCGACGAGCTTCTCCATGGTGCGCTCGGACCAGGAGACGAACCCGTCCGGCGCCTTCACCCGCACCACGCGCCGCTGCTTCTTGACGTCGTCGCCGGCCTTGGCGAGACGCTTCGCGTTCTCCACCTCGTGCTCCGGCGCCTGCACGACGACGTAGCCCGCGACGTCGTAGCCCGCCCGGCCGGCCCGGCCGGCGACCTGGTGGAACTCCCGCGCCCGCAGGTGGCGCACGCGCTGGCCGTCGAACTTCGTCAGCGCGGTGAACAGCACCGTGCGGATGGGGATGTTGATCCCGACGCCGAGGGTGTCGGTGCCGCAGATGAGCTTGAGCAGCCCGGCCTGGGCGAGGGTCTCCACGAGCCGGCGGTACTTGGGGAGCATCCCGGCGTGGTGCACGCCGATGCCGTGGCGGACGAGCCGCGAGAGCGTCTTCCCGAAGCCCGCGGTGAACCGGAACGAGCCGATGAGCTCGGCGATCTGCTCCTTCTGGGCCTTCGTCGTGACGTTCAGGCTCATCAGCGCCTGCGCCTGCTCGATCGCGGCCGCCTGCGTGGTGTGCACGATGTAGACCGGCGCCTGCTGCCCGGTGATCAGCTCGGAGATCGTCTCGTGCAGCGGGGTGGTCGACCAGCGGAACGACAGCGGCACCGGGCGCTCGGTGTGCGCGACGACGGCGGTCTCGCGCCCCGTGCGTCGCGTCAGGTCCTCCTGGAAGAACGAGACGTCACCGAGCGTGGCCGACATCAGCAGGAACTGGCACTGCGGCATCTCGACGATCGGGACCTGCCAGGCCCAGCCGCGGTCGGGGTCGGCGTAGAAGTGGAACTCGTCCATGATCACCTGGCCGACGTCGGCCGCGGCGCCCTCACGCAGCGCCCAGTTGGCCAGGACCTCGGCGGTGCAGCAGATGACCGGCGCCTCGGGGTTGACCGCGGCGTCGCCGGTGAGCATGCCTACGTTGGCGTAGCCGAGCTGCGCGCCGAGGGCGAAGAACTTCTCGCTGACCAGCGCCTTGATCGGCGCGGTGTAGACGCTGCGCTCGCCGCGGGCCATCGCCGCGACGTGGGCGCCCAGGGCGATGAGCGACTTCCCCGAGCCGGTGGGGGTCGAGACGATGACGTTCGCGCCGGTCACCAGCTCGATGAGCGCCTCGGCCTGGGCCGGGTAGAGCTCCAGCCCGCGCTCGGCCGCCCAGGCGGAGAAGCCCTCGAAGAGGTCGTCGGGGTCGGCGCCGGATGCGGGGAGGAGGGTCGGGGTGCTCATCGCCCCCCATTGTCCCCGGTGGTGGGGATGATCAGGCGGACGCGGGGCTGGGTGACCCGGAGGCAGGTGTCCGGTCGAGGGGACGCTTACGGGTCCGCGGGCCGAAGGCGGCCACCACGAGGGCGCCGACGACCCACGTGCCGGCGATGAAGACGAACACGCTCTGGTAGCCCGACCCGGTGTAGAGCGCGGCGATGACCAGCGGGCCGGCGGCGTTGGAGAGCCGTCCGACGCCGTAGGAGATCCCGGTGCCCAGCGAGCGGGTGCGGGTGTCGAAGAGCTCGGGGGAGTAGGCGTAGGCCAGCGCGGTGTAGCCGCGCTCGATCATGTTCACGAGGAACCCGAAGACGACGATGAGCACCGGGTCGAACGTCAGGCCGTAGAGCAGGCCGAAGACGCCGATGAGCGCGCCGAACACCGCGAGGCACCACTTGCGCTCGAGCCGGTCGGTGACCGCGGCGGCCAGCAGGCAGCCCAGCGGGGCGCCGACGGTGGAGAGGGCGACGTAGAAGATCGAGTTCCCGACGCTGAAGCCCTGCTTGGCCAGCAGCGTCGGGGCCCAGCTGGAGTAGCCGAAGAACCCGATGGTCTGGGTGACCCACAGGACGCAGAGCAGCAGCGTCGGCAGCAGCGCCTTCCGGCGCAGGAGCAGCCGCCAGCGGGGCTCGCCGTCGTCGGCGACGGTCGGGATCGGGCTCGTCGCCGCCGCGGGGGCGGGCAGCGGCCCGCACTCGGCCTCGACGCGGGCCTCGATCCCGCGCAGCACCTCGTCGGCCCGCTCTGCCTCGCCGCGGTTCTCCAGCCAGCGGGGCGACTCGGCGAGGTGGCGCAGGAAGAACACGAACACCAGCCCGAGCGCGCCCCAGAGGTAGACCAGGCGCCACGTCCAGTCCGCGGCCGGCACGAGGGCGCTGGCGATGAAGCTGGTCGCGGGCGTGCCGCAGATGCCGATCGCGATGGCGTAGGCCTGGTACTTCCCGCGCGTCGCGGCCGGGAAGAGCTCGGACAGGTAGATGACCGCGACGACGGTCATGGCGGCGAGTCCGGCCGAGGTGAGGAAGCGGAGGACGCCGAGCGAGACGACGTCCCACGAGAACACCGACACCAGGGAGAACAGGCCGAAGAAGATCGTCGTCGAGGCGAGGGCCTTCTTGCGCCCCACGCGGTCGGCCAGCGCGCCGGCGACGATCGAGCCGAGGAACATCCCGACGAACGACGTCGAGGTGACGTAGGCGACCTGGTTCACCGTGACGCCCCAGAGCTTGATCAGCCGGGGGGCGGTGACGGCGAAGGTGTTGATGTCGGCGAACTCGAAGAAGTACGCGAACGACACCGCGACCAGGGTGATCTTGTGGAAGCGGCTGATCGGGAGCCGGTCGAGCCGCTGCTGGGCGCTCGGCGTCGCGAGGGGGGTGCTCACCGGTCGACCTCCTCGGGCCAGTAGAGCCGCATCGGGTTGTCGACCAGGAGGCGATGCTGCGCCTGCGGGGTCGGCGCGACGTGCGGGATGTGGTCGACGAGCAGGCCGTCGTCGGGCATGTGGTCGGTCAGGTTGGGGTGGGGCCAGTCGGTGCCCCAGAGCACGCGGTCGCCGAACTCGTCGACGACGCGGCGGGCGAAGGGCACGACGTCGCGGTAGGCGTTCCGCTCGCCGCCCACGGCCGGGGGACCGGTCACGGAGAGGCGCTCCGGGCAGCTGACCTTGACCCAGACGTCGTGCCGGTCGACGAAGCGCAGGAAGTGGGAGAAGGCGCCGTCGACGTCGCGGGTGACGTCGGGCCGCCCCATGTGGTCGACGACCAGCGGGACGGGCAGCCCAGCGAGGACCCCCTCGAGCTCGTCGAGCTCGTCGGCCTCGAAGTAGACGAGGGCGTGCCAGCCCAGCGGCGCGATCTTCGCGGCGATGACGGTGAGGTCCTCGGCCGGTGCGGCGTCGACCAGGCGCTTGAGGAAGTTGAACCGCACCCCGCGGACGCCGGCCTCGTGCAGCTCCGCGAGCTGCGCGGTGGTGACGCCCGGGCGCACGGTGGCGATGCCGCGGGCCCGGTCACCCGCCGCGCGGACGGCGTCGACCATCGCGCGGTTGTCGGCGCCGTGGCACGTCGCCTGCACGACGACGGTGCGGGTCACCCCGAGGTGGTCGCGCAGCGCGAACAGCTCCGCGCGCCCGGCGTCGGTCGGGGTGTACTTCCGCTCGGGGGCGTAGGGGAAGACGTCCCCGGGCCCGAAGACGTGGCAATGCGCGTCGACGGCGCCCGGGGG
>JAICLN010000234.1 GCA_025925615.1 Actinomycetospora sp.
CGCCGCGGCGGGCCCACCGGGTCCGGGAGCGCGGCGCGACGGCGGCGGTCCGGTGGGGGCCGGACGACCCCCGGTCGAGGGGCGGACGACGGTGGTCCTGGCCTCGTCGGTGGGGCTGGTGCGGGTGACCGAGGTCTTCCCGTCGTCGGTGGGCGGTGGCGTCCGCGTGACGACGGTCCGCGACTCGTCCGCGGGGGACCCGACGCGCCCGTCCACCAGCGGGGTGGGGACAAGGGTGGTGGCGGAGTCCGGGTCCGGTTCCGGGGTGCGCGACGGGACGGGCTCGGACGCCGGGGTCGGTTCGGGCGGCGTCGTGGTCGACGGCGTGGTCGATGAGGGCGGCGGCAGGGCCGAGACCTGGGTGGGCGCCGGCGTCTCGGCCGACGGGGCCGCGCCCGACGACGGCGCTGCACTCGACGACGGCGCAGCACTCGACGACGGCGCAGCAGTCGACGACGGCGCAGCACTCGACGACGGCGCCGCAGTCGACGAGGGGGCGGGGTCCTTCGACGGGGCGGGGGCCTTCGGCGGGGCAGGGGCCTTCGGCGGGGTGGGGGCCTTGGACGGAGCCGGGCTCGACGTCGGCGGAAGCCCCAGGCCGACCATGCTCGTGACCCGGGTGACGGACGGCGCCGCAGCCTGGGCGGCGCGCGCCGCGCCGAGGGCGACCACCTGCTCGGGTCGATCGTCGGCGATGACCCGGAGCCCGAGCTGCTCGGCGATCGTGCGCCCGACCAGCGGCACCCGCGACGAGCCCCCGACGAGCAGCACCGCGGTGGGGCGCACGGATGCGGCCGCGACCGCCTGGCCCAGCGCCTCGACGCTGCGGGCCACCGCGGGCCGGATCCGCTCCTCGAACGCGCCGCGCGCCACCGTCACGTCGGTGTGCCGGCCGGGGAGCAGGATCGACACCTCGGCCTCGTCGTCGGTGGAGAGCGCCTCCTTCGCCGCCACGCAGTCGAGCCGCAGCCGGGCCAGGGCGGCGGCACTCGTGTCGTCGTCGGGGTCGAGGTCGGAGAGCAGCCCGCCGGTGGCCTCGTCGACGAGTGCGATCACGGCCTCGTCGAGATCGACCCCGCCGAGGCGCTCGATGCCCACCGGGGGGCCGATGAGCTCGACGCCGTCGGCGCGTCCCGCGAGCACGGCGGCCTCGAAGGAGCTGCCGCCCAGGTCGTAGACCGCGAGCGCCGCGCCGTCGTCGAGACCGTGCGCCGCCCGGTGCTGCTGGCCGGCGGCCTCGGGGTCGGCGATCGTCACCGCGTCCTCGAGCCCGGCGGCGAGGGCGACGTCCTCGAAGAGCCCGCGGCGGTAGGGCCCCCAGCTCGCCGGGTGGGTCAGCACGACCCGGCCCGGCTCCAGGCCGCGGACCGCCGCGACACGGGCGAGGACGTCGCGCACGATCGCGGCGAGCAGGTCGCCCGCGGGCTCGGCGTGGTCCCCGAGGAGCACCGGGGCCGGGTCGCCGAGCCGACGGCGGATCCCCCACGCCGCGTGCGCCGGGTCGGCCGTGGCCCGCCGGGCGGCGAGCTCGCCGGTGACCAGCGAGTCGGCGTCGCGCCGGTGGACGACAGCGGGGACGGTCGTCGACCGGTCCCCGAGGGAGACCATCTCGACGCGGCCGACGTCGTCGGCGATCGCCGCGGACACGGCGGTCCCTCCGAGGTCGACCCCGAGGACATGGGTCACGGCGCCGTCTCCCTCCGCACGCGGGCCCCCGCATCGTAAAGAGTTCCGCGCCGCCCGCGGCAGGCCCGCACCCCGTGATCACGCGGCGCCCCGGGACGACACAGCTCCCGAGACGACACAGCGTCAGCGGACGGTCACGCGGACGCGTGTCAAGGGGGACAGCCCTACCCCGCCGGAGGGTGCGCCCCCTCCCCGCGGGCCCGGCGCCACGGGACGCTGTTCCGTCATGAGGCCCGCGGTGGCCGCCGAGCGGCGTCGTGGCGCCGATCGCCGACCCGACCAGCACCGATCGGGGGACGTCGCCGTGCCGGTACCCGAGGGGGACGCCCGCGACGACCGTCGTCGCCACGAGGAGCGCTGGCGACGCCGGCTCGGCCTCGAGCGCCAGCTGCACGACGGGGCCGCGCTGCGGATCTCCTCGATGGCCCTGCGGCTCGGGGCGCTCGACCGCGAGGCCCGGGCCGTCGAGCCCGGGCCCGACGGCCCGGGCGGCACGACGCCCCCGGACACCAGCGCCTGGCGTCGGGACCTCGCCGCCCTCCAGGGCGAGGTCGAGGCGGCGCTGGACGAACTGCGGGCCGTGGCGGGCCAGATCTACCCGCCGCTGCTGCACGAGGCAGGACTCGGCCCGGCGCTGGGCGAGCTGGTCGCCGCCCGCGGGAGCGACGTCGTGCTGGACGTCACCGCGGGCCGCGCCGAGCCCGCGGTGGAGGGTGCGGTGTACTTCGCGCTCGCCCGTGCCCTGGAGTCGGCGGCGGGCCCGCTCACGATCCACGTCCGCACCGAGGGCGGGGCCGAATCCGAGGAGGACGACGTGGTCGTGGTCATCGAGGGGGCGGATCCGGCCCTCGCGCCGTCCGTGCTCGACGAGGCGGGCCCGCTGGGCGGCTCGGTGGACGTGGACGCCGCGACGATCACCGCGAGGTTCCCGTGCGCGTAGCCGTCGCCGAGGACGGGGCCCTCTTCCGGCAGGGCCTGGTGATGCTGCTCGAGGCGGCGGGCCACGAGGTCGTCGCCTGCGTGCCCGGCGGTGACGAGCTGGTCGCGGCCCTGGCGAACGACCCCGTCGACGTCGCCCTGCTCGACATCCGCATGCCCCCGGAGCCCGACGGCGGGCTCATCACGGCCGAGCGTCTCCGGGACGCCCACCCGGACATGGGGCTGCTGTTCCTCTCGCACTACGCCGAGTCGCACTACCTCGTGCGGATCCTCGAGATCGGGACCGAGAAGGTCGGCTACCGGCTCAAGGAGAAGGTCGGCAGCGTCGAGGTCCTCTCGGACACGCTGTCCCGGATCCACGACGGCGAGATCGTCATCGAACCGGTACTCGCCAAGCGCCTCGTCGAGCGGCCCCGCAACGACCGCAAGGACGTGGTGGCGGGGCTGTCCGAGCGCGAGCGCGACGTCCTGCGGCTGATGGCCGAGGGCCGGTCGAACGGCGGGATCGCCTCCGAGCTCTACGTCAGCGGCAAGGCCGTGGAGAAGCACATCGCGAGCATCTTCGACAAGCTCGGGCTGCACGGCGACGCGTCGGTGCACCACCGCCGGGTGCTCGCCGTCCTGACCTATCTGCGCTCCCAGCGCGGGGAGGGCTGAACTCCTCCGGCAGACCTTGGCAGCACGCCCGCCGTCCCACTACTCTCCGTGCTCGACAAGAGGGAGTGGGCGGCAGAGCGATGGACCGGGTGGGCGGGGCGCAGGTGTGGCGGGCACTCTCCGTCGCGGCTGTGGTCGCCGTCTGCCTGATCGTCTCCGTGGTGGCGGGCGAGGCGATCCTCGGACCCGCGGTCGGCCCGCTGCTCGCCCCGTTCGCGGGGGCCGGCCTGGCGGCCGGGGCGCTCGTCCTCATGGCCCGCACCCGCGACGACGACGAGCACGGCGTCCGCCACGTCGGCCGTTGCGCCCTCGTCGCCGGCACCGCCCCCACCTCGCTCTCCGGCCTCGTGGAGGTGCTGCGCGAGGGGACCGGCGCGACGCACGCCGAGGTGTGGCTCGACGTGCCGGGCGGTCTCGCCGCCCACTCCGGCCCGGACCGTGTCGCCTCGCTGACCGAGCTGCTGATCCGGCCCGACGTCGACCACGCGCTACCCGTCCTCGACGGCGGCGAGCTGCGCGCGGTCCTCACCCTCGGCAAGCCGGGGCGCCCGGTGACCGCGGCCGACCGGGCGCTCGTCGCCGAGGTCGGGTCGGGCGCGGGCCTCCGGCTGCGGGTGGTGGCCCGCGGGGCCGAGCTGTCGGCCCGGGTCGCCCGCGCGGACGAGCTGGCGCGCGAGACCGAGGAGTCGCAGGGCCGGCTGGGCCGGGCGCGGGAGGTGGAGCGGCGCCGCCTCGTCGCCGAGCTCGGCGGCGCGACCAGCGAGCGGCTCGCCGGGTTCCGGGCCGCCGTCGCCGCCGCGGCCGAGTCACTGGACGAGGGGCTCTCCGAGCCCGAGGACGATCCCGCCCGCGCGGAGGCCGCCGGCTTCGCGAGCCACCACCTGGAGGAGGCCCGCGGTCGTCTGGAGGAGCTGCTCGACAGATTCCGCGTCATCGCGCGCGGCGTGCACCCGGCCGTGCTGCGCGACCAGGGGCCGCGGTCGGCACTCGAGGAGGTCGTCGCGGACCTGCCCCGGGCGGTGCACCTCACGGGGCGCCTGGCGCAGCGGCTCCCGTGGGAGGTCGAGTCCGGGCTGTACTACGCGGCGGCCGCGGCGCTGCACCTGCTCGGCGCGCACGCCGGCGAGGAACCGCTGGAGCTGGCCCTCGAGCAGAGCGCGGACCACGCCGAGATCCGGGTGACCGACGCGGTCGCGGACCCGGACGCCACCCGTACGGCCCTCGCCGACGACGCCGACCGGCTCGCCGCCCTCGGCGGCTCCCTCGAGCTCACCACCGACGACGGCGGGCGCACGGTGCTGCGGGCGCGCCTGCCCACCCAGCTGCGACCGCTCGTGGCGTCGGGCCTGCTCGGTTCGGGGATCGCCGGTTCAGGGACGGCGCGATGAGCACCGAGCGCGTCCGGCTCACGGCCTTCTGGGTCGTCTTCGTCGCCGTCTCCGTGCTGGCCCTGGTCTGGCTGACCGTCGGCGCGATGGTCTCGACGCCGCTCAACGAGCCGCTCGGACAGGCCGTCGTCGACTACTTCGCGAGCGCGGTCAACCTCGTCGTGGCCGCCGTCCTGCTGCGCTGGGGCGGGCGCTCCTGGTCCGCCCGCCTGCTGGCGCTCGCGATGGTGGGCTCGGCGGGCGCGTTCAACCTGCAGGCGCACGCGGCGACGCTGGCCGTCCAGGACGCGACCGGCATCGAGATCGGTGAGGCCCACCAGATCCTGCTGCACGGGGTGGCGGGCGCGGCCTTCGCCGGCGCGCTTCTGCTCCTGCCGGCGGAGATGGCGGGCAGCCGGCTTCGGCGCCGGTTCGTCCCCGTCGTCGCCGGCGTGGTGCTGTTCGTCGCCGGCCTCGGGACCGCGCTGCTGCCCCACACGGTGAGCTGCGTGGTGTTCTTCGGGTTCCTCGTGCCGCTGCTCGGGGTCGGTGCGGTCGCGCCCGCCGTCCGCCGGGCGCCGACCCCCGAGGCCCGGGCGCGCGCCCGGCTGATGACCAGCGTGCTCGTCGCCTCGGTGGGTGCCGCGACGGTGCTCGCGGTGCTGACGGTCGTGCTCGTCCTGCTCGGCCACCAGGGCCTGACCCTCGACGACCCGACCGCCCGCCACAGTGCCCTCGGTGGCGAGCCCACCGCGCTGCTCTTCTGGTTCGCCCGCCTGACCGCCGCGGTGATCGCGCTCGCCGTGCTCGCCACGCGCCGCGCCCGGCCCACCGAGCGGTGGCTGCGCGGCGGTCTCGCGGCCCTGATCGTCGTGGTGGCCCTCGGCGGGCTCGCGGTCCTGCTCGCGACGGTGACCGAGACCGTCACCGGCTCGTCGATCCTCGGGTGGGTGGTGGCCGCGGTCGTCGTGGCCGCGCTGTGGCAGCCGGTGCAGACCCGCACCGAGCGGCTCGCCGAGCGCCTGCTCTACGGCACCCGCGCGACCCCGGCGGGGGTGCTCGCCGAGGTCTCCGAGCTGACCCGGCGGACCGCGGGCGACCCGACCGGGCTCGACCGCGTCCCGGAGGCCGTGGGGCGGGCGCTGGGCGCCCGCGCCGTCCGGCTCACCACGCACCGCGAGGGCATGAGCGACCGCACCTCCCGCTGGCGCGCCCCCGCCAGCGGGGTGGGGGAGCCGGACGCGTCGTTCCCGATCCGTCACGAGGGCCAGGAGGTCGGCGCCCTCGCCGTCGACGCCGAGGCCCGCGCGGGCGGCGACGAGCGGACGCGGCTGGTGGCCGACGTCGCCGACGGGCTCGGCGGGGTCCTCGCCGCCCACCGCCTGGAGATCGAGCTGGAGCGCCAGCTGCGCGCCGCCGTCGGGCACGCCGAGCAGATCGCGGCCTCTCGGCGCCGTCTCGTGTCGGAGATGGACAGCGAGCGACGTGCGATCGAGCGCAACCTGCACGACGGCGCCCAGCACCACCTGGTGTCGCTGCGGCTGACCCTCGGGCTCGTCGAGCACCTCGCGTCGGCGGGGCGCCTCGAAGGGGCCCGCGAGCGCCTCGAACTGCTGGTCGGCCAGCTCGACAACGCCGAGGCCGTGCTCGCCGAGACCGCGAGCGGGGTGTCCTCGGCGACGCTGCGCCGCCTCGGCCCGGTCGAGACGCTGCGGGCGGACCTCGCCGAGGCCGAGCCGCCGGTGCCCGTCGACGGTGAGGGGGTCGGCCGCCACGACGAGGCGATCGAGGCGGCCGTCTACTTCAGCACGCTGGAGGCGGTGAACAACGCCCGCAAGTACGCGGACGGCGCCCCCATCCGGGTGCGGATCGCCGAGGGTGACGGCGTGCTGCGGGCCGTCGTCCGCGACGAGGGGCCCGGCTTCACCCCGGACCCGGGTCGGGGTCCGGGCCGCGGGATGCGCAACCTCGCGACGCGGCTGTCCGCGGTGTCCGGGCGGGTCGACGTGGACTCCGCGCCCGGCGCCGGCACCACGGTCCGCGTCGAGGTGCCCCTGCCCGCGGCGGCCACGCCCGTCGAACCCGAACCCGCGGCGCCCGAACCCGCACCGGAACCGCCCGTCGTGGCCCCTCCGGCTCGGGCGGCCGTCGTGGCGCGTGCGGCCGCCGTCGTCCCCGAGCTCGGTCCGCCTCGTCGCGGTCCCGACCC